>JAGWVT010000092.1 GCA_018970765.1 Actinomycetales bacterium | reverse complement strand
TCCTTCGACGCGATTCGACGGCGCACCGTCAGATGAGTGACTTGATGATGAACGGTGATTCAGAACTCATCCGTCTTGCACTTCCCGGACTGGCAACCGCACCCAAGATCGGTCAGATCGGCATCCTGGTACCAGATCTAGCGCCCGCAATTCGACAGTGGAGTGCGGTCATGGGTTCGGAGAATTGGCTGGTGTTCACGTACGACAGCGAGGCGTTGCCCAATATGACCTATCGCGGCAGACCCGGTGCATTTGCGATGCGGGTGGCACTCCTCGGTCGAGATCCTCAGATCGAGTTGATTGAATCCCTGCGTGGTCCGAACATCTATGACGACTGGCTCGCTGACCATGGCTACGGTACCCATCACTTGGGTTTCTACGTTGAGTCGATTACCGCAACGATGAAGTCTTTGGGGGACCTGGGGATCGCCGTCCTCCAGTCCGGTATGGGATACGGCCTAAACGGTGACGGTGGCTTTGCTTACCTTGACACCGAGGACGTGCTCGGCGTGATCCTGGAGGCCATTGAAATTCCGTCAGTTCGAAGGCCTAGTGAGCCCATTCCGCGGTGATTTGACTCGGCCCTGCAGCCGGCCACAACTCATGCTTGCTGTCCATGCCTGACGACCCGCAGAAGTCCGAAGCCAACCGTGCGGCGCGTCGTCGCCACCTGCTGCATCTCGTGGCGCAAAATGAGCGAGGCCCCTCAAAGCTTCCCTTTGAGGGGCCTCGCATTCGGTCGGCGCGCTCCCACTCGGTTTCCCGCGGCCGTCACGCGTTGCCGTCGCGTTCTGGCCACCTCGCGCATTGCGCGTGGCTGGTGCGCCATGCCTTCCTCGGTCCGCTCTCCGTAGCACCCCTCAGCACCGGGGTTTCCCAGATCTTCCCTGGGTTGCCATCGTTTCGGTTTCCGACCCTCACCTTGCGGCTTGGTAGGTCTTTTCTACGCCTGCAAAGCGCTCGATACAAGTGGTTGTCAGAAATTCGTGAAGAAAGTTCTGACCCTGCAGCCACAGGGATGTCTTGAGGCAACTGACGTCACACGGAGGGCGAGAAATCCTGGCGGCAACACGCATTGACCTGTCACGATCAACCATGCCGCAGTACCTGAAACAGGGGATGGAACAGACCTCAGAGCGTTCCGCCGCGATACAGCAAACCGTGAGTGAAGTCCTCCTAGCAGTTGAACGGGAGGGTGCTGCAGCCGTACGCCGCTACTCGCAACAGTTCGACAACTGGTCTCCGCCCCAATTCACGGTGTCTGCCGAAGACGTTGCCGCCGCCAGCAGCCAGGTGCCTGACGAGTTGCAGGAGCACATCCGTGAGGCGCGAGTCCAGGTTGAGAATTTTGCCCGGTTGCAGCGGGAGACCATGATCGACCTTGAGGTCGAAACCCAGCCGGGGGTGGTGCTCGGGCATCGCCATATTCCGGTGGACTCGGTCGGGGCTTATTCCCCTGGCGGTGTCTACCCGCTCATCGCGTCGTCCATCATGACCATCACCACACCGAAAGTTGCCGGTGTCCGAGAAGTCATCGGTATGGCACCGCCGAGGGATTCTGGCGGGATGCACCCGCCGCAGTTGTTCACGATGGGTCTGTGCGGAGCAGATCAGATTCTGTGCCTCGGTGGTGTGCAGGGCATGGCAGCCCTGGCCTTCGGGATTGAGGACGTGCAGCCAGTGGACATGATTGTCGGAGCCGGCAATGCATACGTTTCAGAGGCCAAGCGCCAGTTGTTCGGCCAGGTTGGGATCGACCTGCTGGCCGGGCCGACTGAGATAGCGATCATTGCCGACGAAACGGCCGACCCACGAATCGTTGCGGCGGATCTGCTGGGTCAAGCCGAGCACGGGGTGACCAGCCCTGCGGTGCTGATCACGACCTCGACGGCGTTCGGTCAGGCGGTGTTGCGCCAGGTGGACCAGTGGCTGGCTGGAGCCTGGCCGACGAAGGACGTTGCCGGCGCGGCCTGGCGTGACTTCGGCAGCGTTGTCGTCTGTGATTCGGACGAGGAGGCGGCGACCTTCAGCGACGCCTTCGCACCCGAGCACTTGGAGGTGCAAGTCGCCAACACTGAGTGGTTCCATGGCCGGCTACGCAACTACGGATCTTTATTCTTGGGCCCGCATTCGACCGTGGCCTATTCGGATAAGTCAATCGGGACCAACCACGTGCTTCCAACTCGACGGGCGGCCCGTTACACCGGCGGATTGTGGGTCGGAAAGTTCCTGAAGACGGTGACGTACCAGCGCGTTGACGAGGTAGGAAGCAAAGCTGTCGCCCCCACAACCGCGGCCATCTCAGATGCAGAGTTCATGCTCGGACACGCGCTGACCGCGCGCCTGCGCCTTGGTGAAGAGTTCTAATCGCGGCGTGATGAAACGGTTCGGATGAGTAGGACGATGCCCAAGGGACCCATGACCCAGATCGGCCAGTAGTACGTGGGATCGTCACCCGAGGCGGCCCAGGTCGCCACCCAGATCACATTGACAAGTCCGCTGACGCCAGCCCAACTCATCCATGCTTTGCGGTGGTCAAAGGCATCAGCCCCAGGGCCAGGGGGGACCGTCTTGGGCAGGTCACTGGTGAGAGCGGCCAGCTCCGCGTAGGTCTTTGCTTCCTGCGCCTGGGTTAGACGCGTTTCCAACTCGTCGCGCGTGAGGCGGCCTTGTGCGTATGCCTCACTCAACTGATCAACCACCGCGTTGCGGTCGACATCCGCTGCCCGCATCAACGGCTCTTCCGCCACAAATGAACGCTACTGCATCAACGCATTCCGAGATTTTCCGTCAAGGTACCCTTGGGGTCCGAAGCTTCGAAAGTAGGTGCCAGCGTGCGGAGTGCGAGATCGTGGGCCGTCGTTGGTGTGGCCTTGCTTTCTGTTCTGACCTCCGCATGCGGTGGGGATGAGGCCGCTGACTCCTCAGCTTCCAGCCCAACGCAACAGTCCGTGGATTGCTCAGGAGTGCCTCGCCCGGGCATCGCAATTGATCCCCAGGCCGTGGCCTGCGCGGACAATGGATTCGAACCGGCTAACGACGAGTTCAGTTTTCCCAACTGGGGCGATACCGGTGCTCTAGATGCCACGGCGTTGGTCGCGATGTTCGGACCTGATGCCGTCTGCGCGCAACAAGGCCCAGATGGTTGTGTGTTGTTCCCAGCCGCCCACTCATGGCTAACGCAAGTAAATGAAGCCATGGAGGGTGGTCGTTGCGAAGGTATGGCAGTGCTGTCGGCTCAACTAGCGGATGGTGGACCGCAAGTTGCCGAATTGCAGCCGGGTGCTGACGCCACGGTTGAACTCCTGCAGGCGACCGATCCGGTGGTAGAGCAGATTGAGTATTTGTGGGCAACGCAACTGCCCGCAGAGGTTGCTGAACCCACTGCCGAGACCCGCAATCAACCACCAAGCGCCATCGTTCAGATCTTGATCGAGGGCCTGCGCAACGGGGATGGTTACACGCTTGGCATGTACTACGACGGTGCCGGTCACGCTGTGACCCCATTCGCCGTTAGCCTGGCCGACGGGATCTATGACATTGCGATCTACGACAACAACTACCCAGGCGAGGTCAGTCATCTGCTGGTAGATCCCGCTGAGGAGACGTGGGTCTATCAGGATGCAGCGATCAACCCCGACGAAGCCAGCGAAACGTGGTCTGGAATCGGTCCTGGTTCGTTGGACCTGACCGCAATGAAGTGGCGCGCAGGACCGTTCAGTGCGCCGTTTGACGAGACTGCGGAGCGCGGGAGCCTGGCACGAACTTTCCTTGTCACTGCCGATCTAGCACCGACTACGGGCAGCGTTGGCGCCAAGGTGCAGATTGGGTCAGAGCAGTTCGACACCGGTACAGATACCGCGGGACTGCAAACGAAGGTGCCAGGAAGCCTGGTTACCTTCGTGCGGTCAGGCGGAACGGTTGTGGGGGTGCAGGTGACGATTCCTGCGAACGTTGGTGACGTTTCCGTGTCACCGATTCTTAACGGCTACGGACCTAACAGTCGTGAATCCTCACCTGAAAGTCGTACCAAGGTGCGGGTTTCCGTCGACTCACCAAATCAGCCGCGGGTTACCGTCGCTTCCGCAATGCAGGCTGGGCAATCGGCCTTCACCGTGTCGTCGCAGCAGAGTGGTGCGGTTTCAGTAACTGCGGTCGCCGGAGCTCGAGTCACAACAACCATTGATAATGGGCGACGAAGTTTTACTCTGCGCATACCCAGCGGCGGCAGAGTGAACGTTGGCGCCAGCGTTGGTGGTGAAGTTACGGTGGTGGTTGCTGACGAGGAAGGTAAAGAGTACGAGTACCTGCTCGAGGATGGCAGTGACTCCGACGAGGTCATCGACATCATTGCCGAATTTCAAGACGGCGAATGGGAAGTCACCGAAGAGGTCTTGGAGCCAGTCGAGCTCGAAGAGACTCTTGACCAAGATTCGGGCGACCTAACGAATCAAGACCAAGTGGATGCCGAGGATTCCGCGACAAGCAACGGATCCGGTGATGAGGGGGACGTCGCGGATACCGGTGGAACAGCGGATACCGGTGAGGCTGACAGCAACAGCGGTAACGAAGACGTTTCGGGCAACGACGAGCCAGGTGGCGACACCTCAGGTGACAGTGGTGCGGACGACAGTGGTGCGAACGACAGTGGTGCCAACGACGGTGGTGGCTCCGATTCGGGCCCGGGTGGTGGATCGGAGGAGTAGGGCAATCCAATGAGACGATCACACGCCAGTCTGATCGGGCTCGCTGCTGCGTTCACTCTCCTCATCAGTGGCTGCGGCAACGGGCAGGAATCGGCTACCACCGCGCCGGGCACACCAGGGGTTCCGAGTAGTTCCGACGCGAGTGTGCGATGTAGCGGTCCAGCACGGGCGGAAGTTGCGCTGGATTCGAAGGCTCTTGCCTGCGCCGACAATGGGTTTGAACCAAACAGCGATGAGTTCAGTTTCCCAAACTGGGGAGACCCAGGCTCGCTCGACGTACAGGGATTGATCGCCCTATTTGGGCCGGACGCAGTCTGCGCAACAACCCAGGTCAACGGTTGCGTCGTTTTGCCGGCCGCGCAGGCCTGGATGGATCAGGTGAACGCGGCGATGACGGGTGGACGTTGTGAGGGGATGGCCGTCCTCGCCACGCGACTTGATGACGGCGGGAGCGCAGTTTCTCAACTGCAACCCGGCGCTGAAAGCACCATCGAGCTAGTGCAATCGCAGCGCGTTGTGGTCAAGCAAATCGAACAGTGGTGGGCCACACAGCTTATGGGTGAGGTCAGTGGCCCCACAGCTGAATTGCGGGCTCAGCAGCCGAGTGCGATCGTGGAAACGCTCATTGATGGACTGAATGAGGGATCAGGATTCACACTGGGCCTGTATGACAAGGGCGCAGCGCACGCGGTGACGCCGTTCGCGGTAAGCAGAAACGGTTCCGTGTATGACATCGCCGTCTATGACAGCAACTTCCCTGAGTCGGTCATGCATGTTCTTGTTGACTCTGCCCAGCAAAGCTGGACGTATGGGACCTCTGGCGTCAACCCTGATTCCGGTTCCCAGGTCTGGCAGGGCCAGGGCTCGGGCTCCCTAGATCTGACTGCGATGAGTTGGCGTGAGCAGGTGTTCCACGCGCCATTCGCAGATGCACAGACCGACTCGCCTCGAACAGTCTTGATCACGGCGGCTCTGGATTCTCAAGAGGGCACAGTAGGTGCGCGAATCAAGCTAGGTGAAATGGTGTACGACACCACGTCAGACTCACTGAGTGACATCACCTTGGCACTCGACGGTGGCGACATCACGTTTGTCAAAGCCGGCGGCACAGTTGTCGGGGTTCAGCTGACTGTGCCTCAAACGATCTCCAGTTTTGAGGTCACACCAACCATTGCCGGATATCGATCATCGGCCACCACGAGCGTATCTGCAATTGCCACACAAGTGTCGATTGATGGGCCTGATCAACCACGTGTCACTGCAAGTGGCAAGTTGGCGTCTGGGCGACGTGGGTTTGTTCTAGCTGCTGACCCAGAGGGCAATGTCCAAGTGAACGCAGGAACATCAGAGCAGGTCACGACCGCGGTCGCAAGCGGTCGCCGAACGTTCTCAGTGGTTGTGCCCGATGGCGGTGCTGTTGATATTTCCCGGAATGTCAACGGGCAGACTCGCATTGTCATCAAGAGTGACAATGGCACGGAAGTCAAGTTTGATTTGGAGTCTGGTGAAAGTACCGAACCGGTCTTGAAGCTCATGGCCGATGTTGTTGGTGGAACCTTGCTCGTTGATCAAGAACTTGTTCCCGTGAGCGAATTCCCCAGCGGTGCTTTGGTCGGTGGAAGTACGGCCGATCAAGCTGATTCAAGCCAAGCAGGAGGAACCAGCGGCAGCACTGCCGGTCAATCCGCTGACAATGGGAGGGGAAACGGCGGTCGCGGAGACGATGACAGGAATCGTAACCGTCGCGACAATGACCAACGGACAAACGGGAACGGCAACGGGAACGGCAACGGGAACGGCAACGGGAACGGCAACGGGAACGGCAACGGGAACGGCAACGGGAACGGCAACGGGAACGGCAACGGGA
>JAGWVT010000091.1 GCA_018970765.1 Actinomycetales bacterium | reverse complement strand
ACTTCGGGCCAGCCGACCCGGTGGAAGCGATCAAGTTCCGCATGGAGCAGGATGGCCTGACCCCGCGCGATCTCGAGCCCTACATCGGCCAGAGCGGCCGGGTGTCGGAGGTGCTGAATCGCAAGCGCGCTTTGAGCCTGCGCATGGTCAAGCGGCTGCACGATGGGCTGCGGATTCCTTACGAGAGCCTGCTGGCCGGCGTCCGGTAGGTCGCCTCGACGGTGATGACGCCACCGGTCTTCCGCCGCTACCTAGGCATCCGCTACGCCGGCGCGGAGACCCCAGACTCAGGGCTCAAAAGCCTGTGCGTCTACAGCGCCACACCCGAGACGGCGCCGCAGGAGGTCCTGCCTCCGGCCGGCCCGCGCAGGTACTGGTGCCGACGGGAGCTGGCCCAGTAGCTGGCCGGGAAACTGCCCGGCGACACGCCCACCATCGTGGGCATAGACCACGCGCTGTCGTTTCCACTGCGGTACTTCGAGGTCCACCAGCTTGCGCCGGACTGGATGACCTTTCTGGAGGACTTCCATCGGCACTGGCCGACCGATTCGCCGCACACCTACGTTGACTTCATTCTCAACGGGGCCAGAGGCCAAAGCGCCGAGCGCATGGGCAGCCGGCGCTGGATGCGGCTGACGGACGATCGCTGCAAGGTGGCTCGGTCGGTGTTTCAGTTCGAGGGGCAGGGGAAGGTCGGCGCTGCGACGCACGCCGGGTTGCCGTGGATCCTGTACCTAAAGCGCCAGTTGGGCGATCGGCTTCATGTCTGGCCGTTTGACGGCTGGAGCATCCCAGCTGGCAGATCGGCACTGGTGGAGGTGCGGCCGGCGGTGTGGCGCGACCCGGAGCCGATGGCCGAGCTGTCCCCAGCTGTCCGGCAGCCAGGTCAGAGCGTCGGCCGGTCGGTCGGCTTCGATGTAGGCCCGGGCGAAGGATTGGCGCAGCACCGGGTTCGGGTCGGGGCCGTAGTGCAGGGCTGCCCGCACCGTCACGTCGGGGTCGCGCAGGGATTTGGACAGCAGCGACAGCGCTCCCGAGATCCTGAAGACTTCGTACGGCGGGTTCTCGGGCGTGGGGCAAGCTTTCAGGGCAGCCGACAACTGCGCATCCAGCTTGGTAACCAGCTCACGCTGGGTAGCCTCGTCGAGCAGCAGGCCCGCGTTGCTCAGCAACTCACCGCGAGCGCCGTACTGATCGGCCAGGTAGAGCGCGAGCAGGCGGTCGGGCCACACGCTGACCGGGGTCTCGCAGCGCGCGGCGGCGCGCAGCCAGTACTGGCAGGCCGAGCGCACGGCATCGCCGATCACACCATCGGAATCATCGGCGCGCTCGAACCAGGACGCGTCCGCCTCGATGAAGGCCTGGAACAGGGCAAGCGCTGCCGAGGGATCCTTGGGGCAGAGCTCTCGCTCAACCTGGTCGAGCCAGCCTTCGAGGTCGCGGCCGAACTCGCTGGCTTCCCGGTAGCCGTATAACTTGCTGGAGCGCTTCCACGCGCCCAGGGTCTTCTTGAAGCCGGCGGCGAGTTTGTCGGGTTGGTCGGCCAGCTGCATGCGGCCAAACCGAGCCTGCACGGCTTCGTGGTCCCGTGCAAGTTCTAGCAGCAAGGCAACCAGCGCTTCTTTGGGCTGCCGGGCGAGGAAATCGGCGGGATCTTCGGCGGGGGGCTTGGCCATCGAGTTCAGCGGGTTGAGGTGTTCAGTCCGACGGCTGGCCAGAGGTGAGATCCCAGAAGCTGCCCTGCCAGTTCGAGATCTGCCCATGGGTGCCGCAGGCCACGCAGTGCCAGACCACCCGATCATCCTCGGTGATGCTAGTGTCGACCGCGCGCCGGTCGCGCTTGCGGCACTTGAAGCACAGCGGTCCGCCCGTCTCGTCAGGGCGATCGAAGTCGGTGGCGTGGGCGACCACGGCGGTAAGGAAGTCGGCGAACTTGCGGGCAGGGCCCCGCTCCGGGGCGATGGCGCCCCTGGGGTCGAGGTAGTGGGTGAGGTCGATGACGTACACAGTGCCGCTCGAAATAAGGGTTAACCCTTTGGGATCTGGACGCCTGAGCTGGATGTCGGAGGCGCCGAAAAGTCGATTGGGCCCGGTTGAGGCTCACCTGGTGAGCTAGCCGTCCCGGAGACTTCGGAATTTTACGCATCCGGTGTGACAATCTTGCCCTATTCTGCATTTCATTCTACCGCTGCCGCAGGAGCCATGGTCACCCGAGCACCGAAAACAGACATCCTGTTGATCAAGGACGTCGCCGAGTACCTGGAGGTCAACGAGAGGACCATCTACCGCCTGGCCGCCGCCAAGAAGATCCCGGCGTTCAAGGTGGGCGGGAGTTGGAGGTTTTCGCGGGCGGACATCAATGCCTGGATCAAGGCTTAGACTTCAATCACGCCGTCTGGCGAGGAATGAGGCTTTGCCGTGCTGGAAAAACTCGAACAACTCATTGACGAGATTGGCGCGCTGAACAACAAGCTCGTCCTGCTCATCGGGCCGCCCAATGCCGGCAAGACGGCATTGCTGCACTCCCTCGCAAAGAACAAGGGTGTGATGCCGCTGAATGTCGGGGCTGAGTTGGGTGGTCGTCTCGCGGGCATGCCACTGAGGCAGCGCCATCTGCAGACCACGACGATCATGCGTGAGCTGGCCGATCAGCATGCCCCGGGCGACTTGCTGCTGCTGGACAAGATCGAACTGTTGTTCGACCGGTCAGTGCAAGTCGGCCGGCGCTCCGCAGCATTTCTTGAATTTCTTACCGCTGCCGCAGGGGCACGGCTCGTTTCGGCCCACCTTCGCCTGAAGGGTCTGGGCTACCGCTCGTTCGTGAATGGCTAGGCGCAGGGGAAGCCAGTGGGCGTGCATGCCCAGGACGGCTTCGGGGATCTGCAAGGCCAGCTCGGCCCTCTGTGCCGGCGTGCGCGTCAGCGCGTCCTGTTCGGGCCCGAAGTCGTCCTCTCCCAGCAGTCCGATCGGCCGGTACCAGGCCTGGCCCTGATCCGTCTCCAGCAGCGGTTGCCAGTCGGCACGGCAGAGGTCCACGCCCTGCACGAAGCCCCAGGCCCAGCCCTCGGCGTCATCGAACTCTCGACCCTCGAACTCCCTGACGGACCAATGGGGGTAGATGTCCGGCCGCTCGTCCTCCAGGGCGGCGATGATGCTGTTGAAGTGGCGCATCACCAGCTCCAGGATCCGGTTGATCTGCTCGAGGCTCTGCGCGGCCGGAACCATCCCCTGAGCCTGCGTATGCCCCCAGATCGGCGGCAGCCACTGCTGGGGCTTCAGTGTCGTGGGCCCGATGGCCACGGCGTGCATGTAGCCGTCCATCGTGTCGAACATCATCGCCTCGGCCCCGTCGCGGTCCTCCATCAGGAAGGCTTCGAGTTCATCAATCTCCTCGTCGGAGAGCGGGGAGAAGCCATGGGGGGCGGGTGACATAGTCAATTTGTAGTCCCGGTCGAACTCATCCCAGTGCACCGACCCGATTAAGGTCGGCATCGAGGGCTTCGGCCTGGGCTTGGAAATCTGCAGGTCGTCGCTTTCGGAAGGTCTCGAGATTGGCGAGCTTCCAGCGCAGGGCCGGCAGATCCGCTGCGTGGGGGTACTGCATCAATGACCAGTCCGGCTCGGCCCGCGCCAGTCCGCTCAGGAACTGCCGGTGCATGCCAGTCAGGCGGCGTGGCAGCTCAAGCCGCAGCCGGGCGCGGGCGGCGAGCAGTGTATCGAGCGAGCAGGGCACGTCCGTCATGCCTACGAAAGCGCGTTCGTACTCGGCAGCGATGTCCTTGTCATTGCCGAAGAGCACTTCATGCAGCGGCCGGTTGTGGCCTGCGAGGTAGACCACGAAGCACTCGACCATGGTGTCGGTCAGGCCGCCGGATTCGTAAAGCTGCCACACGTCGAAGATGTCGCGTGGGTGTTGCCGGTTGAGTGCTGCCACCAGCTTGCCGGCATACAACTCGTCGCGTGCCAGGATCGGAGCGTCGAACTCGACGCCGAACAGGTCGCCAGTCCTCGCGTTCAAGGGCCTTCGTTCAATGGGGAGCACCGTCCCTCGAAATACCGTGTTGACCTCGATCTTGACCTGACTGGTGTCGTTCTCGACGATCAGCTTGGTGTCGCTGGCGTCTGCGCTGCGCAAGCGCCGAGCCCGCAGGCCCAAAGACACAACACGTTGCCCGATGGCGGCAAGCTCGGCGTCGATTGCGGCAACGGCTTCGTCCCGCGGCACCTCTCTCGGCTGGAACACGACGTCGATGTCCACCGACAGGCGGGGCATGTCCTGCACGAACAGGTTGATCGCCGTGCCGCCCTTCATCGCGAAGATGTCGTTGGCGAAGACCTCGGGCGCTACGGTCAGCAAGAGGCGGACGGTGTCCGCGTAACCCTTATCCATGGGGCTTGAGCGTCAACAAGGTGCCATCGGGCATCCGGCTCATCCAGCGCTTGTCGCTTCCGGTGCGCAGCGGGTAGCGAGCGCGCAGATCTTCCACGTCCAGCAGGCCGCTCTCGCGGGCCCACGTCAGGAAGATCCGCACGGTTTTCACGTTGGTGCAACTGGCCAGCAACTGGCCCATCAGCTCCTTGCGAGGCGAACGCAACCCGTCGAACAGGTTGCGGGCCTCATCCAGGCTCTGGCGGGTGCCGACGTCGTACAGCAGCTCCAGCACGGCACGCTCCGATGCCGATACGTGTAGTCCGTCGGGCAGCCCGGCCGGTGTCACGACTGTCCTGGCAGCCAACCTGTCATCGGGCCAGTCGAACAACCGTGCATGCACGTAGCGTGCAGGAAACCGCGAGGTGAACCACTCCGGTAGGGCGAATCGCAAATCGCCCCAGAGCACCAGGGGCTCGCGGCCGCCCAGGTTGTGTCGAACGCCCTGCAGCGCCAGCGCACTCTTGCCGCCGACGTGCAGCCCGGGCACGCGCTGTTGCAGGAACATCAGTGCGCCGTACACCCCGAAATCGTCCTTCGGGAAGGCGTACACGCCCTGCGCCAGGCGCACGAGCCAGCCGCTTTCGGCGTAGCGCGCAGCCAGTGGGGCAGACACGCCGACCCGTGCCAGGGTGCTCAGGTCGAACGGCGCACCCCGGGCAAGACCTGTCTGCAGGCGCTTGAGGATCTGGTGACGGGAATTTGAATCCATGGGTGAAAAATACCACAGGATCCAATCATATGCGGATCGGCCGCTTGGACAGTGCGCGTGAAATCACCTCATGAATTAATTTCCTGACGAAATCTAATCAACAACCGTAGCCGACCGACCCGGAGCGGGACGAACGCCTCGGCTAGGGTTTCAGGAGTTATCGCCCACGATCCGGCTGACGGAATCGGGCCTGCCCGTGGGCACTGATTGACGCTGACGACCTCGACCAGCCCTCGAATGAGGTCGAATCGCCCGTAAACCCGCCCCAATGCTGCTGCCTGACACTTTGACGGTAAAAATGACGGTAAAAGTCGACCGAGCCACCTGGAACGACTTTTAAATCAACCGCTTAGAAGGCTCGTTGACGATTGAGTGGGAGTAAGCGTGGGTTTAGTGACCGTGCGGAGATAAGTGCTGTCAATCTCCGCAAATAATGCGGAGAAAAGCTGATCGCCCGTTGTAGCACATAAGTGCTACCATAAGGCTCTAGTCTCATCATCGGAGTGTTTGTTATGACCACCACGACCATTCGCCTGCCCGAAGATCTGAAAGCAAGGGTGGCAACCGCAGCAAAACGCGCCGGGACGACAGCCCATGGTTTCATTCTTGAAGCGATTGCCGAAAAGACCCAGCAGGCAGAACTCAGGGCGGATTTTGATGGGGTCGCCGAGCAGCGCTACGCCGACATCGTGTCTTCTGGCAAAACCATTTCCTGGACCGAGATGCGCAAGTATCTCGAAGCCAGTGTTTCCGGAAAATCTGCCAGGCGTCCCGGAGCCCGAAAACTGGCACGCTGAAATGGCCAGAATTGAGTTGGCCCCAGAGGTTGCGGAGGACTTCGACCGCATCCTCGATCACCTGGCAACCTATCAGATCGAGAATCCCGCTCAGCGCATTGGGGAAATCATCGCTGCTTTAGATGTTTTGGAGCAGAACCCCCTGATCGGTCGTCCCGTGGCGAAGGGGAAGCGGGAACTGGTCATTGGGCGTCGTTCGAGAGGCTATATCGCGCTCTATCGTTATGTGCCTGAAATGGACATCGTCTTTGTTCTGGCCATCCGCAATCAGTGCGAAGCGGGATACGTCGAGCGTGTAGAAGAGGGGTAGGCATTTATGGTGCTGGGTTTTAGGCTTGCATCAATGACCGGGACTGGCGCGAGTGATGAAGCTTGGATGCAGCTTGCGATTGAGCAGGCGACGATAGCAGCCAGCGAGGGCGAAGTGCCGGTCGGTGCAGTGCTTGTGTCAGAGCGTGGTGATTTGCTTGCGGTTGGTCGAAATAGGCCGATTGGCTTGCGCGATCCCAGCGCGCATGCCGAAATTCAGGTCCTAAGAGCCGCTGCTGCGAGCCTAGGCAACTACCGACTGCCGGGTACGCGACTTTATGTCACGCTTGAGCCTTGCCTTATGTGTGCAGGCGCCATGTTTCATGCCCGGATTGCATCGCTTGTCTATGGAGCATCCGATCCAAAAACCGGTGTTGCCGGGGGCAGGCGCGATGTTTTTTCCTGG
>JAGWVT010000024.1 GCA_018970765.1 Actinomycetales bacterium | reverse complement strand
GTCGCCAGGCACCACATTCACCGCGAGGGGCCAGGTAATCGTCTGACTTTCCAGCGAGGGCAAGGACACGTACTCAATGGTCAAGGTCGCAAGTTCATAGAGCCCCAGCGCCGCAACCGCGGGAACCGCGAAGTGCAGGAGGAGTTCGCGGTGCTCGCCAGCGAAAAGGTCACCCAGTGGGATGACCACTGCCGGGTGACCCTGCGCATCCTTCTCCAACCAGCGCGGCACCGTATGTAACGTTCCGACACCTTCGATCAACGCTGGATCTGTTGGCTGAACACGCAGGAACGCGTTCACCACCGACTTGCTCAGCAGGTCGCCTGCCTCCTCGCCCACCACCGCCACAGCATCGTCAGGCGTTGCAGCAAAGCGGTGGGGACCATTGCCACCACGTGCCAGCTCTGCCAGCAGTCGCTCGTCATAGCCCGCACCCAGGCCAATGGTGCCGGTCGTAATGCGCTCACCGCGCGCCTGGGTTGCCAGCCCACCAAGCTGCTGCGGGTCCTTGATCCCCAGGTTGGCGTGACCATCAGACAGGAGCAGAACCGTTGCCCCTGCCGCGGCAGAGCGGTCAACGGTTGCCGCAGCCGCACTACCAAGTTGACGCCGTGCCTCGCTCAGGCCGAGCAGGTACCCGGCAGACAGATCCGTGCTCCCACCGGCGTTGAGGCCCTCAACCAGTTGGTGAACGGTTACACGATCATGATCGGCAATGCGTCGCGTGGGCACCGCGATTTTGGCCTCGTCGGAGAAGGCGATCAGACCAAAGGAATCCTGCGGCTTCATCCGATCGATGAGGCTATGCAAACTCGCCTTCACGGCCTGGATCGGAGCACCATGCATGGAACCGGAACGGTCAACGACCACGATCACGTGCTCACCGGGACGATCGACCAGCGAGTCCGGCACCGGTGCATCAAAGGTCACCAGGCAGGTAACCTCGTCGTCCTGCTGCAAAGCCAGGACATCAACATCCAATTTCGCCTGAAGTTCCACCACAGCCCTCCCGTCGTCATCCCCTTATCACCAAGGGATTTCTCTCACAGGGGTCTGACAGTGGCCTGGCGCTCCCATACGGTCAGGTCAACCGGTTGCCAGCGATCGAGATTCGAGGCGGTGTGGGCGAGGATCTCGCGCACGATGATTTCTGGATCATCGACATAGGGTTCGTGTCCCGCACCTGGAATTAGGACGAGGCGGCTGCCCGGCAAGAGTTCGTTGAGTCGGCGCCCGTGCTCCACGGGAACCATCGGATCAGCCTCACCCCAAATGATCAAGAGCCGGCCTGGATCGAGGATCTCGAGGTGATCAAGCACCGACAGCCGTTGACCCGTGAGGCCGACGACGCTGCGAAGGGTCTCTAGGAAGGCACGGCGACGGCCACGATCCTGCAACCGCTCAAGCGCATCCACCGTTCGCTCACTGAAGTCTCGGTTCTCTACGCCTACCAGCGCCAGCAGCCGGATCACCTGGCGCATAGGCACCGTGACCATCTGATGCGTCATCACCCCGATTGCCGAAGCAGAACCAGGCAATAGCGACGCACGCAGCGAACCTGAAACCTCACGCCCTAGACCTCCGCTTGAGATCAGCGTGAGCGAACTGACTCGCTCCGGTGATTCGGCGGCGAACTGCATGCTGATCCCACCACCCACCGAATGCCCGACCAGGTGCACACGGTCAACTCCAAGGTGATCCATCAGGTCACGGACCATCGCCGCTTGGGCCGACAGGCTGAAGTCATCACCCTGAGCCGCTGTGTCACCGTGACCAAGCAGGTCAACCGTGATCACGGCACGCCCAGCAGCCTGCAACTGCGTGGGGATCAACTGCCAGGTTTGCTGATCAGCCCCCACTCCGTGCACCAGTAGCACCGGTTCGCCAATCCCCGGCAGGTAGCGGTAGGCCACCTCAGCCTGCGACTCTCGGCGAAATCGCTCCGCCTGACTCACCGACATGCCGCGATTATGCGCCCGAATTGTCAGGATGGGTGGTCTATTGCAAATCGCGGTGCCCTTGGTCTCGTTTATACACGGGCATGGCACCCAGAACCTGTGCGCAAACCTCCACAATCACCTGAGCCTTCGCCGCGTCGGCGAGCACATGATCTTCTGTTAGGGGCGCTTCGTCCAAACTCGGGTATTCGGCCGCGCTGCGAAGACTACGCATTCGCCCAAATGGTCGCAATTCAGCACCCAGGGGAGGATCTAGTTGCGCTCGGACAACCTCATACACGGTTCGATGGTGACCAAGACGGGTCGTCGTGCGCAGTCCTTGATTTGCGAGCACTGCCGCAAGCGCCTTGCGGGCGGCGTCGTACAGCAGAGCGTAAGCACCATCCGGATCTTGGTCGCAGATCAACGTCGAACTTCGAATATGAGCGCGAGCTTGCGCTAGAAGTAAATGTGCATGTTGCGCGCTCGCTGGTACCTGCTCCAGGACCCCCTGCATCAGCAGTTCCTCGACAACTGTGCGGCCCTGGTTCCACCGAAGCCGATCAAGCGATCCCAAGATTGAGCCTGACCATTGGGCGGCTCTGCACCGCACATAGGAAGGGATTCCTTCCAGGATTTCTCCACTGGTGTGATCGGAACCTGTTCACATTGACCTCCCTTCGCAGTCGAGTACCGACATCCTCAACCGCTTCTAGGACATCGTCGATGTCAACGTCTCCAATGACAAGGAGATCAACATCGTTGGGGATAGTCCCGGGGATGCCTTGATGCCGAGCCGCCCAGGAGCCGTATACGTAAGCCTGTTCGATTGACTTCAGGTTCGAAAGCGCTGCACTGATTAGCGGCACTGGTCCGAAAGTGACGACGAGGAGTTGCGTGAGCGGACCAGCGACGATGGTTTGCGTGTCGGCACGGAGCATGCGGTTGTTACCCACTCGCTCTTCTAGGAGCCACCCAGCCTGTACGAAGCGATTCGCCTCAGCGTGAATTGCACGCACACTGGCTCCTACCTGCCGAGCTATGTCGGTCAGGCTGAAGGATCGTTCGGGTGCCAGGAACAGCAGGGCGAGCATGTCACCCTGCACGCGGGAACGCAGCATCGGCAGCAAGGGCGGCCCGATATTTTTCATAAACAGTAATTTACTTTACGTTTTAGGTAACTCCACCTTGGGCTCCGCGGTTGGGGACGACTCCGCTATTCCGCCTTACCCGGCGCCTGGCTGCCATAAAGAACAGTGCCATCCACAACATCACCGGTAACCAGGGCAGGTCCGTCACGCATGTCGAGATACGCCTCTGCTGCACTCAGCAACGCCGCAACGGAGACGGCTGCGATCGCCAGATCGTCGCCCAGCCCGAATGGCCCGAGCAGTACTTCGGGCATCAGATCGATGGGAATCAGGACGTACACAATGCCCGCCAGCCCACCGAAAATGCGCCCCTTGGGTGCGCCGATCCAGCGCCCTCGCATGGTTGCCCAAAGCATCGGGGGTACGGCCAAGAGTCGCTGGCTCAACGGGTGACGTCCCGTACTGCCCTTCACGGCATCTGCCACCACACTCGCCCGGTTCGACATGCCCATGGCCACCTCCGTAGTCGGCTCACCTATCGACCAATACAGAGTAAGACGCGCTCGTCGCCGCTGGCGTTCCTATCCAGACAAATTCGCCAAAGGCATAGATTGCGTCTGAAATTCAGGCGTCCAGCAGGCTGCGCTCAGGGAGGACGTCATGTGGATTGCTTGGGCGGGAGCAGCCGCGGTCTTCGCCGGGTTGGTCGCAATCCTGGCCAAAGTTGGCCTGCAACACACGCCGTCGAACCTAGCCACCGCCTTGCGCACCGTCGTGGTCGTCGTCGCACTCTGGGCCCTGGTCTTCGCCCAGGGACTGCCAACAAATCTTTCCGCCATCAGCGCCAGATCTGTGCTGTTTCTGGTGCTCTCCGGCCTGGCAACCGGTGCATCATGGCTGGCCTACCTGCGCGCTTTGCAGCGTGGCCCGGTCAATCCGGTGGTAGCGATCGACAACTCGAGTATTGCCGTGACGATCCTGCTGGGGATGCTGCTCTTCGGGGAGACGTCATATTGGGCGTTGAAGATCCCCGGTATCGCGGCGATCGTGATGGGCACGCTGCTCATGGTGCAGCGCCTGCCTACGCAATCGCAGCTCGCTCCGCGACGAAGTTGGCTGCCGTTCGCACTGCTTGCCGCACTCTTCGCAAGTCTGACGGCAATTCTGGGCAAAGTCGGCATCACAGACATTGACGCAACGGTCGGCACCGCCCTGCGCACGCTCGTCGTGCTCGCGATGGCCTGGCTCCTGGTTGTCGTCACTGGCGAACTCCGGAAGGTGCGCTCTCTACAGCGACGCGACCTCGTCTTCCTCCTGCTCTCCGGGTTAGCCACCGGCCTTTCCTGGCTCTGCTTCTACCGAGCACTGCAAACGGGCCCGGTCAGTGCCGTCGTGCCGATAGATCGGCTAAGCCTGCTCGTCACGGTTGCGCTCGCCTTCGTGTTCCTCCAAGAGCGCCTGACGCGGCGTGGTGTGCTGGGTCTGGCTCTCATACTCGTCGGAACGCTCGCAATGATTCCTTGACCTAGCAACGGTGATCCCAGCAGTGACATCAACGATCCCCTCGTGCATACCGTCCCTATACATGCACGAGTGCTATCGGGAACGTCCTATAGGGAACGAGCGAGGAGCGGTGAATTTGCGGGACAACACGAACGGGACGAATTCGCTGCTGGCGGCGTAGATCGGGCGAGGGTCGCGCGAGAGCGCGTGGCAGTCCTTGCGGGAGGCATACCGGAACGAGTTGCGGATCAGGTGGATGTTACGCCGACGTCGGCATAACATCCACCCTCGTCGGAACATCCCCAGGCCACCCGGTTGGCTGGGGGCTCGAGTCTCTCCGGGCGCGCCGTCGACCCCGTGAACGCCGACTTCTTTCGTTGCTCGATACTATCGCTTGACGTTATGATAGTCCCGTGATCCGGTCCTTCAAAGACTCCCGAACCGAGAAGGTCTGGAATCGCGAACCGGTGCGCGCCCTCGGGCCGGACCTGCAACGGGCGGCGCAGAAGAAGCTGCGCCTCCTGAACGCGGCCTCGGAACTGACCAGCCTGCGAGTGCCACCCGGCAATCGCCTGGAGAAGTTGGCGGGCGACCGCGCTGGCCAGCACTCGATCCGCATCAACGATCAGTACCGGATCTGCTTCGCCTGGATTGACGGCGGCGCAGAAGATGTCGAGATCACTGACTACCACTGAGGAGGAGCGACCATGAAGAAGGCCCACGATCCGATCACTCCTGGCGAGATCCTGCTGACCGAGTTCCTGGAGCCGCTGGGCATCAGCCAGTACCGGCTCGCCCAGGCCACGAGACTCTCCCAGACACGAATCAGTGAGATCGTCCGGGGCAAGCGGAGCATCACCCCCGGGACGGCACTGCGCCTGTCCAAGGCGCTTGGCGTCGATGACCGCTTCTGGATCAACCTTCAGACCGACTACGACCTTGAGATCGAGCATGACCGCCACGCCGACGAGCTCGCAAAGGTGACCTCGCTGGTAGCCAGCTGACCGCTTCTCGAGGCCGACCGGCCACCCCACGTTGAATTGGGGTTGATCCTGTTAGGACTTTTGCCTCGCGCCGAGATGGTGACTGTCACGACCTTATGGCACCTCCAGCGAACTTACGCCTCCCGACCTGCGTCCATCACCTAGACATCTGTCGTCGTCCTGACAAGTGCGTGCCCGAGGAGAACACCAGGTCCTCTCGCTGCCAGTGGATCGTGCGGATGCGCCGCTCATCCTCGTGGCTCGGCGAATCCCAAAGGTCCCGTGACGCAGCACTCCCGTCGCCCAAACCCAAGTGCTGGCCGGATGCTCTAGCGCACCGCCAACTCGCGAACGACTGGTTCGGAGTCAGCAACGAGGGCTGCCAACACTTCCGTTGGTGTGGACGGGTTTGACGCAACCGCGGCGCGCACGCGCCAGTCTTCGTCTGTGGCCAAGGTACGTAGCAGAACAAGCGCCGCGAGTTCATTGCCCGCGACTTCGGCGCGCACCTGCCAATCCCGGTCCTCTGACAATTTCGCCAACGCATCTTCGGGCGCGCCTGGATTTGCTGCCGCTGCGCCTCGTACTCGCCAGTCGTCGTCCTCCCGACAGCGCTTGAAGTCCTTGGCGGACAGACCGCGATTCGCGGCAGCAGCCGCACGAACGCGCACATCGTCATCGCGAGTTAGCTCACTCAAAGTGAAGTCCCCCGCTGCGGTATTCGCCGCTGCACCGGCACGCACCGACCAATCCTCGTCGTAAGCCAGTTCCTCCACCGCTGCAGTGGGGGTAGTTGGGTTAGCTGCCACAGCAGCTCGCACACGCTTGTCCTCGTCCTTGGCAAGTCGTATCAGCAAGCTGGGTGGCCCTTCGGGGTTGGCGCCAACAGCAGCACGCACTTGCGGACGTACGTGCTTGGCCAGTTCCGCTCGATCGTCCTGTGATGTCGAGGGATCCTGCGCACGCGCAATGAGCGCATTCAACTCAGCATCGTCAGTCATGCTCGAATGCTAGTGACAGCGTCGCGCATCACACCGCAGGCTCAAAGGTCCACCCGCGTCCCGATCGCGATAACGCGGTCGGGCGGCAGGTCAAAGTACGAAATCGGTGCCTGGCTATTGCGATGCAAGTACGCGAACAGGCGTTCCCGCCAAGCCGGAAGTTCCCCGGCATTTGTGGCAACGAAACGTCGCTCAGAAACGTAGTAAGTAGCCTCGGCTTCTTTGGCACCCAGGATGCCCGCCCGCAGTGTCGCTGGTACGTCAACGGACTCCATGTAGCCGGCATGAATGGTGATTCGCCGCACACGATTGATCACCTTCGCAATTTCCGGTGCCTTGCTCGCAAACGGTGTGCTGTCGGTGACGACCGACACAATGAGGATTTCGGCTGGAATGGAACGAAGGAGTCGTGCTTGAGTGGACAGGGCAGCGGGCACATCCTCAACAGGCGCGGCCAGGTAGACACCTAGCCCAGGAGTGCGACTAATGCGCCGACGTCGAATCTCCTCCGCGATCACCGACCAACGTCCTTCATGTGACGCCATATAGCCGTTCAGTGCCCGATACCCACCCCACCAGACGAGCATGATGGTCAAAACACCGGCGCCAAACACCACCGGTACCCAGCCACCCCTAAGAAGATTGCCCAACGTGCCGATCAGAAAGAACAGGTCAACGGCGAGGAAAGTGACTGTCAGGGGCCAGCGACGATAGGCCGGCCAGTGCCAGACCATGGTGGCGACCGCATGGAAGGCGATAGTCGTGATGAACATCGTGCCCGCGATAGCTAGGACGTAGGCGTGCGCGAGTCCGGAGGACGTGCGAAAGGCCAGCACACACACAACGCACAGCACACCAACAATGAGGTTCACCGTTGGCACGTAGATCTGACCTTCGTGCTCGGCATGAGTGTGTTGAACACTCATGCGCGGCAGCAGTCCAAGCTGAATGCCCTGACGCGCAAGGGAGAAAACGCCAGTGATCAGCGCTTGACTTGCAATGATGGTGGCAAGAATTGCCAACAGTACGAGGGGCAAAACCCAGCCCTTTGGGGCGAGGGCGAAGAATGGGTTGACTGCGGCTTCGGGGTTTGCGCGCACAAGTGATGCCTGCCCGAGGTAGCACAGCACAAGCGCCGGTCCCACGAGCACCGTCCAGGCCAGGCGAATTGGTCTGGCCCCAAAGTGCCCCATGTCTGCGTAGAGAGCCTCCGCTCCCGTGACGGCCAGAATGACTGAGCCCGCTAAGGCCAGGGATCCGAACCCATGCTCGACGATAAAGCGGATCGCGTACTGCGGCAGCAGTGCGACAAAGACACCCGGATCCTGCAGCGCCTGCCACAGCCCAAGGCCACCGATAACGACGAACCAAAGCAGCATCACCGGACCAAACACCAAGCCGATGGCATGGGTGCCGCGGTACTGCACCGCGAAGAGGGCCATCAAGATCACCACAGCCAAGGGCACCGCATAGGTACCCAACCCGGCGTTGACCTGGGACAAACCTTCGGTCGCGGACAGCACGGAGATGGCTGGCGTCAAGACTCCATCACCAAAGAGCAGGGCGGTACCGATCAGGATGAGTGCGAAGAGCCAGCGCTGCCCACCCTGCGGTGCCTGCCGGATCTGCTTGGGCAGCAACGCCAGCAGGCTGAGGATGCCACCTTCTCCGTGATTATCCGCCCGCATGATCACCATGAGGTACTTCACAGACACCACAACCATGAGGGCCCAGAAGATCAAGGAGACGATCCCGAAAAGTTCGGCTTCACTCGCCATGTTGTGGGCGATGGACTCTTTATACGCGTAGAGCGGACTAGTGCCGATGTCACCGAAGACCACACCGCTCGCCCCAACCGTCATCGCAACGAGGGCAGATCCACGCGGCGGAGGAGGGCGCATGATCCGGCACCATACTCACCTCAGAACTCAACTCAGGGGCGAAATGCCGGGCCGCACCTCGCGACCGTGACTCAAGACCGGCGAGTCCACCGATCCACGAGCCACTCCAGCGGTCCGCGCTGCCTGTGACGGAACCACCAGGCGCTCACCAGCGCCAGCACCAGCCACGTGAGCACTGCGGCCAGCACCACAGCGAACGCTCCCCACTGCCCAAAGTAGCCAAGTCCGTAGCCGCAGAACAGCAACGACAAGATGATCGACTCCCCGATGTAGACGCTCAGGGACGCGCGGCCGGGGTTCTGAGCAAACGACAACAGTGCCGGTCGCCTGCTCAATGCCCAACCCAGTAGCGCCACGTACCCCATTGCCAGGATGGGCGCGGTGGTGAATCCGATGGCCGTGCCAACAACCGCCATTGGCCCCTCTGAGCCAGCGACGAAGGACAGTTCCAGCAGAGCTGCCAGCACCTGCAGGGGCAGACCAACACACATACCGATCACAGCCAGGCGCCGCCATTGAGCACTTCGCCGCACCGGATCGGCCAACAACTGTGCGCGCGACGCGAGCAACCCAACGCCGAAGGCGGCAAAGGCCAGCAACCCCTGCAGGAGGAACAGCACTATCAACACCGTTGGCAGCGCAGCGAGCCGCGCCTGGGCCGCCTGCCAGAACGTGCCGTAAGCAAGTGCGCTGTCGAGTGCAACCATGGTGGGATCGCTGCCGTTGACGAAGAATCCCGGGATAAGAAAGGCCAAGGGCACCAGCACGAGGAAACAGACAGCTACTGCCGAAGCTGCGCTGGCCCAGATCCATCCGCGCACTACGCGATCTGATCGAGCAAACAGCAGCAGAAGTCCGCAACCAAGGATTGCGTACGTGAGCAGGATGTCACCGATAAACAGGAAGATCGCATGCGCTAGGCCCAAGATCCCAAGCGCCAGTAGTCGACGGCGAAAGCGTCGACGATTGGGCTTGCCGCCGTCGTCGAGCATAAACGCACAGCTGTAACCGAACAGGAAGGAAAAGATCAGGTAGAACTTGCCCTGGGCCAACGCCACGACCAGGAATGCGGCCACTGCGTTGAGCGCTCCCGTGGTGGAAGCCGCCGTGAAGCCGTCGATCGAGATTGAGAAGAACGGCGCATTAACCACGACGATACCCAGCAGTGCCAGGCCACGCAGACGGTCAGGGAACACCTGGCGACCACTTTCAGTCAGCACCCAAGCACGCTACCCTGCCGGCGTGCATCGGATCTTTACCACCAGCGTGGCTTCCGTTTACCCCCTGTACTTGACCAAGGTCGAAAAGAAAGGTCGCACCGCAGCCGAACTGGACCAGGTGATCTGCTGGCTAACCGGGTTTACGCCGAAGCAACTGCACACCCACCTGGCGAAGAACACGACCTTTCAGGACTTCTTCGCGGCCGCGCGCATTAATCCGAATGCCGAAAAAATCACCGGGACCATTTGCGGTGTCCGCGTCGAAGAGGTAGCGGACCCGCTGATGCAGCAGATCCGCTACCTCGACAAGCTCGTTGATGAACTTGCCAAAGGTCGACCGATGGAGAAGGTGCTTCGCGTTTAGCTTGCTGCGCGAGCAGACGTCGGCTTACGTGATGAGCCGGTGTGGCGTCGGCCAGTGGGCTTGCGCCGGCGCGCCGGCCTATTGCCCGGCGCCGCGGGCCTTGATGACCGCGCAGGCTTGGTGGGTGCGCTCGGTGCAGTAACTCGACTACCGGGCGCGATAGAAGGCGCACGCTCACCGCGAAGGTGCGCGATCTTTGGATCACCCGGTGTCACGTTCAAGACTTCTTGCGTGATGCCGGCCTGCTTGGCAAGTGCTCGCACGCCCTTGGACTGCTCCCGAGTAGCAACCGTCACCACGGCGCCGGAGGCACCGGCTCGTGCTGTGCGACCAGATCGATGCAGGTACGCCTTGTGTTCTGCGGGCGGATCGACGTGCACCACCAGGCTCACATCGTCAACGTGGATACCCCGCGCTGCGATATCAGTTGCGACCAAGACGCGAACCGTTCCCCCGCTGAAGGCAGCGAGATTGCGTTCGCGCGCCGACTGCCCGAGGTTGCCGTGCAACTCGACAGCGGGAACCCCTGCTGTGGTGAGTTGCTTAGCCAATTTGCTCGCGCCGTGCTTGGTCCGCGTGAACAGCACCGACCGACCCAGACCGGCAGCGAGGTCCTGGACCACGGCCGCCTTATCGGCGGCATGCACCGTCATCAGGTGGTGTGACATTTGCGTGATGGATGCCTCGGCCGGATCCGGCGTATGGGTCACCGGGTCATTCAGGAATCGCCGAGCCAGCCCATCGACACCACTGTCCAGTGTCGCCGAGAACAACAGGCGCTGCCCACCGCGTGGAGTCTGCTCCAGGATCCGCGTCACCGCAGGTAGGAAACCCAGGTCAGCCATGTGATCGGCTTCATCGATGACCGTCACGACGACATCATCGAGTCGGCAGTGCCTCTGTTGGATGAGATCTTCCAAACGTCCAGGGGTAGCAACGATGATGTCGACGCCGGATTGCAGGGCCTTGACCTGCGCGCCTTGACGCACTCCTCCAACGATGACTGCGCATCGCAGGGACATGGCCTGCGCCAAGGGTGTCAAGGTCGCAAGGATTTGATTGGCCAGTTCTCGCGTGGGAGCCAAGACCAGGCCCCGCGGCGCGCCACGACGAGTGCGCTCACGGTCACCCGCTAGTCGAGTGACCATCGGCAGAGCGAAGGCCAGGGTTTTTCCAGAGCCAGTTCGACCGCGCCCGAGAATGTCGCGCCCGTTCAAGCTGTCCGGCAACGTCGCAGTCTGAATGGGAAAGGGTGATTGGATGCCGTCGGCGGCCAACGTGGCCACAAGTTTGGCCGGCACTCCACAGGAAGCGAAGTTGTCAGGTGACGAAGGCTTCGGATGGCGTGCGGCAGTGGTGATGGATGGGTTACTCATTACTGAATGCGTCCTTCAAGACTCATGCGGCCGCTCACACTGCAGCCAATTCGGGGGACGGTCCCCACGAGGTGCGCACCGGTTATGGCACGGGCGCAGGAATCGCTTCCGGATGGAGCGACACGGAAAGGCAGCGATTGCTGGCGAAAGAGAACATCGCAACTATCGAAACTTCTGCGCTGTGCTTAGTGTGACACAAAGTGCGCTTGATTCCTAATCAACGCTCCGGTACGAGAAGTAGGCCCACCCGGGATGCCCACCCCGGATGCGCGCCTGGTCGCCGACCTGCGGCGATCGCCTGGTGCACCTACGCTCCACGCATGACCGAGGTGACGCAGACGGTCCCGTCTTCACAACACTCCCCGGATGGTGTCGCACCGCGCCACGTCGTCATCGTGGGAGCAGGCTTTGCCGGTCTGGCTTGCGCTCGCGGCCTGGCCGGGCATCCCGAGATCGCGGTGACGCTCGTTGACAAGAACCCCTACCAACTGTTTTCTCCGCTGCTCTACCAGGTCTCCACCGGCGGCTTGCCCGAGGATGACATCGCCTACCCCGTGCGAGCTGCGGTCGAGGGCATCACCTTTCGACGAGGTGTCGTTGTCGCCATAGACCCAGAACATCGCACGGTGGGCATGGATGACGGGTCTCCACTGCCATTCGATGATTTGGTCCTTGCGGTGGGAAGCACTGGCACCTCCTTTGGCGTTCCGGGGGTGGAGGAGCACGCCCTGCAGATGAAGTCCATCCGAGAAGCGCGGGAGATCCGGCGCCGCTTGTTGCAGGCCTATGAGGACGTCGAAAGTGGTCACATCTCCCCTGACCTGTTGGGCGTGGTGGTCGTCGGTGGTGGCCCGACTGGAGTCGAGTTGGCTGGCGCGATCGCTGAACTCCAAAAAGGTCTGCGCCGCGAGTATCCCGGCTCAACCCAGCGCGCATCGGTGACGCTGATCGAGGCAGCGCCGCGGGTGCTGTCTTCCTTTACTGAGCCTTCCAGCACACACGCGAAGGAAGAACTCGAGGAGATCGGCGTGGTTGTGCGCGTCGGCGAGGCCGTCGATCGCATCGACCCGCATGCGGTGCACCTCAAAAGTGGTGAAACTCTGCCTGCCGGCACGGTCATCTGGGCAGCCGGCGTATCCGGGTTCGACCGATGGGCGGAACTCGGCAAGCACGACCGGCTCAACCGCCTGGAGGTGGACAGGTTTCTTCGTCTGGGCGACGGCATCTGGGTTGCCGGAGACTCGGCCAGCTTCCCTGCGGGTAGCGGCACCTTGCCAATGATCGCGCCGGTCGCGATGCAGATGGGCAAACACATTGCCAGGCAGATACTGGCCATCAGCCGCGGAAGCGCTCCAACGCCTTTTACATATAAGGACAAGGGCCAGATGGCCACGATTGGCCGGCGGCGTGCCGTCGTCGAGCTGCCGAATGGCTTTCGCATGCACGGCACTCCGGCCTGGCTGACCTGGCTTGCCCTGCACGTGTTTTATCTGGCGGGCGGGCGCAACCGAATCAGCGTGGTGGCCGACTGGATGTGGAATTACCTGGCTTGGGGCATAGGCCCGAGACGAACCGTGCTGGACTAGTCCAGCCTGATCACTGCCGCTGCGTGGGCAATGCTCGTAACGCGACGATCCTGCACACCTACGCGCCCGTGATCCTCGGGGCGATAGATATATGATTGATGAATCTTGGTTATATAATGGAACGTGCCGCTCAGAGATGCCAGAAGGCGCTTGGGGCTGACCCAGGCGAGGGTTGCCGAGCTCTTGGGTACAAGCCAGGCAAACGTGAGCGCCTATGAGCGTGGGCGGCTTATTCCGGGGCGCACCGTTGGTCCACGAATCACCGCTTTTGAGGCACTGCCTGACGACACCGTGTATCGCAAACTCTGGCCGATGACTCTGGCAGGTGCCGCGCTGCAACTGCGCGAGGACCTCAATGCGGGCCGAAGCCAAGGGGACATGCTGCGAGTCATCATCCAGGCATCTGATGACTTTGCGAAGCTGCCATCACCTCGTGAGCGAGCACTGTTCCTTGCCAGTCCTGGATCCACCGGTGACCGCCGATACGACGCGCTGCTAGGTGGGCTCGGCGTGCACCTGAGCCGGGTCGCAGGGATGCAAACCACGCCGGCGTGGACTCGTGAACCGGGCCGCTTCCTTGAAGCGATCTGGTGGTTTGACAGTGAGGCACCTACGTTGCGAGCCCTGACCCTTCGCGACTGTCTGCCCGCCATGCGAGCTCGGGGCGTGATGTTCAGTCGACAGAACCTGGATTCGGTATGACAGCGCTGCATGAATTCCGTGTCCGCTCGTTACTTACCGAGCTCGGTGAGCGGCTCACCGGGCGAGGAATCGAGGCAGAGATCTACGTTGTCGGGGGTGCTGCAATGATCTTGGCCTACGACCGCACTCGCGTCACTCGTGATATCGACGCCATTGGAGTGCCGCAAGAGGAGATCGATATCGAAGTCCGCGCCATGGCTCAAGATCATGCCGATCTTGATGACGATTGGCTCAATGCAAAAGTTCTACCAATGCTGCCCCGGTCGATTGACGCTGATCGGATCGAGGTGATGGGTGCCCCAGGCATCACAGTCAATGTGGCATCCCCCCGGTACATGCTCGCGATGAAGGCGCGTGCCGCCCGCGGCAAACGAGATCTCGACGATCTTTGGATTCTGTGCCAGATCATCGGCCTGGTCGACGTGGAACAGGTTTGGGCGATCTGCGAAGAAGTCTGGGGCGATGACCTCATCCGTGAGGACACCCGCATCCTGGTGAACGACGACCTCAGGCGCAGGCTCGGACACCACTGAGCGCCGAGGCCAAAACCGCTTGACCATCGTCGCTTATGCACCATGATGCAGGAGTGAGCCTTTCGGATTCAGGCAAGAAGCACGTGCGCTCAGCGTCGACCGTCGCCATGTTCGCACTGGCCGTGGGCGAGTTCCTCGTGGGCCTGGACCTGTCGGTCATGACTGTGGCGCTGCCAAGCATCCAGGCGGATTTCAACGTCGGCATGATGGCTCTGCAGTGGGCCGTCATCGCCTACATGGTCGCCGGGGCAGCACTCGCGGTGCCGTTCGGTGCCGTCGGTGATCGCATCGGACGGCGGCGGCTCTACCTGATTGGCACCGCGATCTTCGTCGTCGGTTCTGCCCTCAGCGCCCTCGCGCCGGGCATCGGCGTGCTCATCCTCGGCCGTGCGCTACAGGGCATCGGGTCGGGCGCCATGGGCACCCTCGCCCTCGCCATGCTCGTAGCCATGGTGCCCCGCGAGCGAATCCCCCGGCTCATCGGCCTATGGACAGCAATCACCTCGGGTGCCTCAGCTCTGGGGCCACTCATCGGTGGAGGCCTTGTCTCGGCCTTTGGCTGGCGCTGGGTCTTCGGCATCAATGTGATCCTGATGGCACTGGTCATCCCGCTCGTGGTCAAGGAAGTACCAGGCGACACACCAGAGAACGCGAAGAGCACGCAGCGCGTGGATCTCATCGGTGCTGCGCTCCTGACCATCGCGATGATTTTCATCGCCGGTGGGTTGAGCTTCCTGGAGAACTACCGCTACACCGATCCGATTGTCTGGGGCCCGATCCTGCTCGGTCTGCTGGTCGTCGCTGCGCTCGCCATAGAACAGCGGCGTTCCCACAATCCGCTCACCGAGTGGTCCGCCTTGCGCGTTGCTCCGATTCCAGCAACTCTTGTCCTTCTTGCTCTTCTTGGCATGGTGCTCGCCGGAGCGATGCTGCAATTAATGATGCTGCTGCAAAACGTGCTGGGTTTGACGCCACTGATCGCCGGTGCCGTGAGTTTTGGTGCGTCACTCATGCTGGTGATCTTCTCCCCGATCTCCCCCAGAGTCATGGCCAAACTCGGCCTTGGGCTCACCAGCGCGATCGGCTTGATCCTGACAGCACTCGGCCTTTTCGGCCTGTCCCTCATCGACACAACCACCGGAGCCCTCACGGTCACGGGTTACACGGCGGTGATGGGCGCCGGGCTTGGGTTCGGCATGCCCGCGGTGAGCGCCGGTGCCATGGGTGCGATCCCTCGGGAGTCCGTGGGAGCGATCTCCGGATTCCTCAACCTCATCGGTTCCGTTGCAGCAGTGCTCGGTATCGCTGTCCTGGGTGCCATCTCAGCAAACCAAGTACTGAATGCGTGGGACGCAACATCGGCATCAGTGCCGAACGCAGCTTCGCTCTCCGATGAGGTGATCTCAGGTGCCATCCCGGAGATCCGGGCAAGCAATGGGGATCAGACGGCCGACATCGCCGGGCAGGCCTACCTGATCGGTGTCACCGATGCACTGCGGATCTCCGCAGTGGGTGTCACCATCGCCGGTGTGGTGTCCATTCCACTACTCGGGTCGCGCGGTCGCGTGCGCAGGACTCAAACTGTCGCTCAGCAGGCGCCGACCTCAGGGAGCTGACTCAGTAACCGTCGCCATCAACGCACGACCGCCTGCACCGTCCAAACGGCCAACACAAGGACCCCAACAACGACGGCGATTGCGCAGCCGAACTCGCCCACACCAATAATTCAGGCGCGTCGACTACTCAGCGTCGTCAGCGAGACAGGGGCACATGCACTGGCCCGGCAGATTGAGCGAGGAGCTGACCCCGCGCACGCTGCTCACACCTAGGCAAAGGCGAATGATCGGTTGGCTGGTAGCCGGGGAATTTGCGTCATGCTTGGGCATCTCAAACCCTCCATCACGTCGAGTCAGAATGTGCTTGCGGTGCGGTGCGCACTCACTGGTTTCGCACCCAAGTTGGTCAGGTGAAGCAATTAATCGGCGTCATCGGCAAAGCACATGCACTTGAATGAATTGCCTACGGTGAATGCTTGCTCGGCGCCGCGGACAGCTTCGCTTGCGAAGGTCAACCGGTCAACCGCCGCGGACGGAGCCGGGCTAGCAATGTTGCTGGGCATGCCGCTCCTTTCATCAGACCCCAGGACTGGGGTGGACTCAATATTTCACGTATACCGGGGGCAGGTACCCCGATTCTCTCAACGTGTCGACTACTCACCATCGTCCGCAAAGCAGCCACATCCATTTGCCTAAAAGATAAACGAATAGGGCTGTTGCAGCCCGGGTGAGCGTGCCACACCCTGCAACGGCATCCACATTGCCCAACCAGCCGGAGGGTGGGCGCATACTGGTGGCACTCCGATCCGGGAGTCCTGACTCAAGGAGTCGCTATGCCCCAAACAGTGGCAGTTCCCTCTCCGGTTGCGTCCATTGACCGTCTGACGCTCGCAGTTGATGCACTTCGCGGCGCAGATGCTGCGCAAATCGGACTGTTAACTCCCTTTGCGGACGACAGCGAGTAGCCGACCGCTCCAACTAAGTGGGGTGCGCGCCTGCGGGTGCGCACCCCACTTAGTTCAGACGAGTCAATTACTCAACGTCATCGGCAAAGCAAGAGCACCCGAATATGGGGACCATGGAAAATGCCTGCTCGGCGCCGCGCACAGCCTCACTCCCGAGCGTAAGTCGCTCGACTGCCGCGACGGGGGCTGGGGTAGAGATTTCGGTGGGCATAGGGCCCCTCTCATTGGGCCCAAGGATTGGGCGCTTCTCAGTGATCGTAACTCTCGGTGCGCCTCAACCCTAGTCGAAGTCGCTTAATCGCTGTCGTCCGCAAATCAAGTGCAGCTAAGAATGTTGCACCCGGATGAGGGCGCAGCATGAGAACTGCGAACGGCATCAGCAGTGAGCATCAGGCGATCCACGGACACAGTCTGCGCAGGAACGTGCACATCTACGGGCATATCCACTCCTTCAGAAACCATCCGAGAATAACTGACCATCTGTAGGCGCAGTCTGCGCCACCTGGCGGGCAATGACAAGGAACCGACGCGAGCATTCCTTCATCCGAGCCACTCGGACCCTGAACGCAACGCGGGCACACCCACGGAACCTTTGAGCCTGCGGTGCCTGGGAGGCCGTTGACTGGCGGCACTGGTGATGACCCCCGTGGGTCGGTACGGTTCAGGCGTGCCCCGAACCGATCTGATGCCCGCCGAGGCAGGTACGCAGAACTTTGCGGCTGAACGCAATGAGGGGCCCTATGCCCACTGAAATCTCTACCCCAGCCCCTGTCGTCGGCAGTTAAGCGACTTACGCTCGCGAGTGAGGCTGTGCGCGGCGCCGAGCAGGCATTGACCATTGCCTGCTCCCTCGCGTGCACGTGCATGGCCGATGACGTTAAGTAATCGACTCATCTGAACCATGGGGGTGCGCACCCGAAGGCACGCACCCCATCGCTCAGGAGGGTCGGCTACTCAACGTCATCGGCAAAGCAGTTGCAGTAATTGACACAATTGGTTGAGGGAGCAGCGTGAGAACTGCGAACGGCATCAGCAGTGAGCATCAGGCGATCCACCGACACAGTCTGCGCAGGAACGTGCACATCTACGGGCATATCCACTCCTTCTTAAAACCATCCGAGAACAACTGACCATTTATGTGCACAGTCTGCGCCACCTGGCGGGTAAAGACAAGTATCCGACGCGAGCATTTTTTCGTCCGAGCCACTCGGACCCTGAGCGCAACAAGGGCACACCCACGGAACCATTGAGCCCTCGGTGTCTGGGAGGCTGTCGACTGGCGGCACTGGTGATGACCCACGTGGGTCGGTACGGTTCAGGCGTGCCCGGAAACGATCTGATGCCCGCCGAAGCGGGCACTCAGTACTTGGCGGCTGACCGCAATCTGGCCCTAGTTCCCGGGCTCGCGGCGCTGCGGGACCTGGCAGACGGCGGGGCGGGCATCACCATTGCGGTGATTGATGGCCCTGTTGATCTCGACCATCCCGTCCTTACTGGGGCGGACATCCGGATGGCCGATGGTGCCACGCGCTGGCCGGCGCGCACCGGGAACCGGTTGGCCGAGCACGGCACGATGGTCGCGTCAATCCTGTTCGGGCAGCCCGGCTCAGGTGTCGAGGGGATTGCACCGCGGGCACGAGGGATCGTCATCCCGGTATACAACCTGGACTCCGGCAAGGCGCCCCAGCTCGAGGTTGCCCGGGCTATTGAGATGGCCCTCAAGGAGGGCGCTGACGTCATCAATTTCTCTGGCGGCCAGTACTCCGATACCGGGGTGGCCGAACGCTGGCTGGATGCCGCGGTGGCGCGCTGCGCCGAGGCTGGAGTCCTGCTCGTGGCCGCCGCCGGTAACGACGGCTGCGAGTGCCTCCACGTACCAGCGGCCGCATCGACGGCGCTCGCAGTGGGGGCGGTGGATGAGGCTGGGATGCCGATGGACTTTTCCAACTACGGCACCGGGTACGCCTGCAACGGCATCACAGCCCCAGGGGAAGGCATTCTGGGTGCCGTACCGGGCGGCGGCCTCGCTCGCATGAGCGGGACATCCTTCGCCACCCCGATCGTCTCGGGTGTGGCGGCCTTGCTGGCCGCGGTGGACCCGGCCCTGCGGGGAGGCAGGATTCGCGACTTCCTGCTCGCGACCGCATCACCCTGCGGTATAAACAGTCCAGAGGCCTGCAAGAAACTTCTTGTGGGACGACTCGACGTCGAAGGAGCCGTGGCAGCCATGACCACAACCACCGCAGTCCCCTCAGCCGACAGCGGCGAGGTCACACCCTCCTGCGGATGCGGGGGCACCGGACACGTCACTCCCCAGGCCAGTGCCGGGGTGCAGCCATCGATGGCAGATGCCCCAGACGCCGATGGCATGGTCTATGCCCTCGGCAACATCTCCTATGACTTCGGTACCGAAGCCCGCCGTGACTCCTTCAAGCAGTTGATGCCGCCCGTCGAAATCGACGGCAACGTCGTGCCACCGAACCCATACGACGCCCGCCAGCTCGTGGCCTACCTCGGTACGCATCCGTACGAGGGCCGGGCGCTGACTTGGACGCTAAACATCGAGCTCACCCCGATCTACGCCCTTGAGCCGACCGGCGCCTTCGGTGCAAATCTGTACGAGATGCTCACGGAGATGCTCGCCGGCGAGGTCCTCGCTGAGAACGACGAGGACCACATTCAGCGGGTGTCCATTCCCGGTCGGCTTACCGGCCGCACCGTGCGACTGTTCTCTGGCCAACACGTACCGGTGCTCCAGTTGGAGAACCCGCGGGGCGCCTACGGGTGGAAGACCAATGCTCTGGTCGAGCAGGCCTCGCAGGCGGTCAGCACCAGCGCAAAGGCCTCGGTCGAGGCCGACACGGTGGCCGCGAACCTACGCATGTTCCTCGACAAGGTCTATTACGACCTGCGCAATCTCGGCGTCCTGTCCAGTGATCGGGCACTCAACTTCGCTGCAACAAATGCCTTCCAGGCGGCCACCGTGTTCTCCGAGGCTCTCGGATCCGGCATGCAGCTCGAGGACGTGCACACTGAGCCGTCACCGTTCGCTCGCGCGGATGCCGACGCCTGGGACGTGAAGATGAAGTTCTTCGACCCGGACAACACTCGCCGGGCCCGCAAGATTTACCGGTTCACCGTCGACGTCTCCGACTTGATGCCGGTCACCTTGGGTGAGGTCCGCAGTTGGACGTCGGCGTCCTAGGCGCCGGATCCTCATGGACCTTTTCCCGATCCTGTCACCCCCGGTAGTGCGTCCGGAGGTCGTCATGCCGTGGACCACGGTGGACGTGGAGAACGGAACCATCGACGAACTCGTCAGCGTGTACCTGCACCTCACGCATGGCGCGAATTACGACGATCCGTCGCCGTGGGTGGCAAGTTCCTTCGCGGCGCGCAAGCAAGGACGGTGACCATGGCCGCGAATGAGGCCACCCCAGACGATGGCCCTGCACAGGAAACCCCACCGACACCACCGAATCGTCGGGCTCGACTAGGTGCAGATCCCACCGCAGCACACCGACGCACTGCGGCGACACGACGAGCGCTCCAAGCGAGCAACTCGCATATCGTGCACGACTCCGGGCAGAGCCTGGTTGAGAAATCGACCGAGGGTCTGGTGCAATGTGACCATGACCAACATCCGGGATTCGACCCCCACCGCAAGGGTCATCCGGTCGATCAAGAGGTCAAGTCCCTCGCGCACATCTACACACCGTGGGCGAACGTGCGGGTCAATGGCTCTGGCATCCTGGCTATCGCGGCATGGTCAAAGCGGTTGAAGGACGAGGGCAAGGACGGCATCCGCAGCGCCGGGCAGTCCTTTGACCCCTTCATCCGCGGACTGATCCACCGCTGACCTGAGACCTGCAGCAATGCCTGATCTCGATGCACTGCCCGGTTTGGTCGAACTTCGCTCGCGCACGCAGGGTGACCCGAGAATTCTCGTTGCGGTTATCGATGGCACACCTCGCGTGGATCATCCGGCGTTTGAGGGCGCAGACGTGGAATTGGTACGCGGCTACTGGGTCAACGACCGGCAGGACGAGGGATGGTCAACCGACCACGCGACCCATATCACGAGCGTGATCTTCGGTCAGCCTGGCAGTGCGGTACCCGGGCTTGCTCCGCGTGCACGCGGGCTGTTCATCGCAACCGGTGTCGATGAGGACTCTGCTGAGTCGGAAATAGGTGTTGCTCGAGCCATCGAATTCGCACTTTCACGCGGAGCGCAAATTATCCACTGCGCGTTCTGCCACCCAAGCCAGACCGGAACAGCGCAGCACTGGATGACCGAGGCGGTACGCAAGGCTGCGGCTGCGGGCGCAGTGGTCGTGGCACCGGCGGGCAATAACTATGGCGAGAACTGGTGTGTGCCGTCAACCATGCCCGAGGTGCTTGCCGTGGGTGCGCTGGCTGACGACGGTGCACCCATGCACTTCACGAACTTCGGGGAACTTTACGAAGGCCACGCGATCATGGGCCCCGGCGAAAATGTGCTCGGTGCGACGCCGAACGGCGACGTGAAGGAAGAAAATGGCACATCGGTTGCCGCTCCGGTGCTCACCGGAATCATCGCGGCCCTCTCCTCCGCGCTCGTGCAGTCTGGTCGTGCCATCGCACCGCAACGCGTGCGCGATGTCTTGATCGCCACTGCTCGACCCTGCACCGGCTCCGGCGCATCACGGTGCATCGGCGGGGCCGTCGCCGTCGACCGGGCAATCGCGGTACTGCTGGACGGGATGAGCATCGAGCAGGCACGGCAGGCCTTTCCGGACGGCGAACCTGCCCCCGACGCCCCGGCGGCCCTGCCTGTGCCACCGAAGGTTTCCATGCACCCCCTGCCGCCACATTCACATGCGCGCCATCGAACCGAAGAGGCCGAGCAGCCACGCGAGGCCTACAAGCGCGACGTGCGTGGTCACGCCGGCGTGGTGCCCGCCGATGCCGCCAACGTCGAACCGTCGATTCGCTACCCCGCCCAGTTCTTTGGCATCGGGCAGGTGAACTTCGAGTTCCCAGACGAACTCACCCGTGACTCGTTCGCGAACGAAATGCGCGTACGAATCGGGGATGGTGGCGTAGATGATCCCGTGCAGGTGATCGCGTACCTCGACGATCATCCTGCGGAAGCCCGCCGCCTGCTGTGGACCTTCTCGATTAACGACGAGCGACGCTTCTTCGTCACCGGTACCGGGGCATTCGCCGCGGAGGTCTACGACATGCTTGCCGCCCTCGCCTTGGGTCGGGTGCGCGGAGATATCACCGTGGCGTCGCTACCCGGTTGGACGCGGGACAACACCCGCACCACGATGGACGGCACTGTCCTTCGCGAGTTGCGGGTGACCTCGCTGCGCGGGGTGTACGGCTGGCGAACGGCCCAAGTCGCGCAGCAATCCCTCGAAGCAGTGCACCGGGACGCTTTGGCCGGGGGTGTCGGTACTCGCAACGATCAAGGGCAAGCACCGGATGCAGCCATCGTTGCCGGAGATGGCACGGAGAACGCGGTTCTTGGGATCAAGGAGTCCACCGTCGTGAGCTGGCCGCGGCTGCTGGAGCCAGCGACACCTGCGATTGTGGCCGCGGTGGTCGACTTTCTCAACCTCATCTATTTCCGGGCAGCGCAGGAGCCCGAGGTCACCCGGGACCGTGCCCTGAACTTCAGTGCCACGAACGGTTACCAGGTCGCCGCCGCGTTCGTCGACGCCATGCACGACGGATTGCAGTTCACCGGCTACCGCACCGAATACAGCCCGTTCGCGCGGGTGGGCGGCATGTGTTGGGACATCGTCCTGCAGTTCAACGACCCCAAGCGCTCAGCACGCGCCCCTCGCGAATACCGCATGACGGTGGATATCGCGGATGTCATGCCGGTCACTGTCGGGCGGCTTCGCCGATGGGCAGCACTGTGACGGACGACGACAGCGCCACCATCCAACCGTCGGGCGCAGGACTGTTTGACTCCTTTCGGGATGTGGAGCCGTTCACGGCGGATGGGCGATTCCGCGAGGTGACAATCTTTGAGGGAGAATCGCCACTGGCGACACTCATCCCTTTCAAGAAGCCGATCGATGCCGATCTGCTTGATTCCGCCGCTGACGTGACCGTGCGCCTTTCACGCTTTGCGTACCTGCATCGCGTCGGAAACGTGATGCTGCTCAAGACTCCACTTTCGGGTCTGGACCTCCAACTGCACGACCCGCGCGCCGGTGCCCTGCTGGTGGCGCTGGCATTTGAGGCCAGCCCGAACGAGCTTGCCCGTCGGGCCGGGGTGTCCGTGGCTGCGGCTAGGCAGTTCGTTGGCGCACTTCGCGCCATGTCTGCTGCGGAGGCGGTGGCGAAGGAGCGTGACCGGACCGCCATGGTCGCCGCACTCATAGAGGCGTCACTTGCCAGCGGCCTGCCCTCAGCCTGGGACTCCCCATCGGTGCGCGAGGCCTTCGCGCAGTTGCCCTGGGACCGCGTCACGGATACCTCACAGGTGATTTGGGAGTTGCACCACGATGGTCACCGGCGCGCAGATGTATCGCTATCGGTCACTACCGAGCGCGGTTCACGCGAGCCGACACTCGTCGCGTTGGACATCGAGGAGTACGACGTCACCGAGCGGGGCGCCGAACTCATGGGGACGTTCACGAGAGTGAATTCGGCACCTGGCCTCACCGATCCGTGGGTTTGGACCTGCCGGGCACTGGGAGCACTCGGCGTGGACATGGCGGGCAACGCAGCCTTGCGCGAACTGGTCGCAGTTCTCGGGGCGCCTGCGTTCCTCGGGGTGACCGCACGTCGGGTCGGCACACGGGTGATCTTCGCAGTACATCCGGCGAACGTGGCCGCAATGACGCAGGCCCTTCGCTCGGGTGGGGTGTCGGAAAGCGTGCTCGCCCGCATCCCGCTGCTGGGGCCCGTGATCGGGACCGACCTCCAGGTTCGTCTGGCCGTAGATGCCACCCGCGAGGGGATCCAACCGGCGATCGCATTCGAAATCTTCCTCACCGAACGCACTGTCACCTCTATACCCGGCGTCCTCGACGCCCTTGGGCTGGATGCCCACGTAACGACCGAAGTGATCGACCTCATCACTGCCGATCCAAAAAAGCGGGACCTCATGCTGGCCCCCGACGTGGTGACCGATACCCAGATTGCCGCCCCCATGCATGTGAAGGTCGCCTTTGCCAGTGATGGTCAGGCCTCGGTCAAGACCTACCTGGCCATCGACAACATCGCCTTGACCGCGAGCGGACGCTCAACCGAAGACCGCGATGTGCCAAGTACCTGGGAATTCCACGACCTGCTGTTCCACTCGCAGGTGCGTAATGGGCGACTGCGACACCGAATTGGCGGCACCGCACGTTTCTCAACGATTCCCGAGTTGGTCCTGCAGGAGGAGCCACCGATGCCCGGTGACGTCCTGCTGCCGCAGTTCGACGTCGAGGCGGTCGTGAAATCAGATGCCCCATTCGGCGCGGTACTGCGAGCACGAACGTCCGACCGTGACTGGTCAGGTCCCCAGATTCCGCTACGCACGCTCGCCGAGCTGCTCCAACGCGTGGGCGAGGTCATCCCACGCCAGATTGAGTTCGCTGGAATCAGCCAGGATGTCTTCGGTGCTCCCTATCCATCGGGCGGTGGCCTGTACGAGACGGACATTGTGGTGATCGCCCACCGGGTCGGCGACATCGATCAGGGGGCGTACCTGTACAGCCGGGCATCTCGATCTCTGCGACCGCTTATCGGCGATGCTGCGCAAATCGATGCACTGCTGATGTTTGCTGCAGAATCCACCGGAAACGGTGTGGTCCGCCCACAGGCCTTGATCGTGCTGGCAGCGCGCTTTCCCGATCTCGCCGTGAAATATGAGGGAATCGCATACGCCCTCATGCTCAAGCATGTCGGTGTGCTGCAGGCCACCATCGCTTACACGGCCACGGCTATGGGGTTGGGTGCCGTGCCCATCGGTACCGGTGACAGCGATTCATTCGCGACAGCCACCGGTCTGGACTACTACCGGCATGGGTCGATCGGCGAGATCGCTGTTTCCATCCCTGGCGCTTAGTCTCACCAAAATATTGGTGTCGGATTCAGTTCTGACTCCGTCAACGGAATCTCTTGCCACCCCATTGCTGTTGGCACGTCATAGAGACGTCCCGACGCAAAGCGCGGCCAGAAGTGCCGCATCCCAGGCACCATCACTTTGACCGTGGGCATACCGATATCGGGCTGCGTCATATTCAGGACGTGGAGTTCCATGCCGCGCGAGGCGACAAGCGCAGCAACCCGCTCGACGTTTTCCTTGCCGTCAAGGGTCCACCGATGAACATGCGCCTGTGGTCCGATGGGGTCCCCGGTGGGCATGAGGTACGGGTGATCATCAAGTGACGTCAGCTGCCACCACGCCGCTTCAGGGTTCTGCCCAGACTGCACGGACCCGGCGGAGTGCGGAGCCTCCAAGGCGGGGATCATGCCGAGCATCTGGTTCATCTCGGTGATCGAACGGAGCAAGGCGCCCCGTGAGTCCCGGTGCGCACCGAAGCCCAGTAGCACGCGCGGGTTCCCAGTACGTGCCTGCGAGGCAGCGACGAATGACGGAATGCCGAGATCGCTGGTGATGTCTAGGACCCAAAGGTCACGATCAAGTTCGCGCGAATAGTGATCACGGATCTGGTGCAGATACTTCTCGTCAAACTCATTGGCGTATGCGTCCAAATCCGCGGCCGGACGTGGAACGCGGTTGTACCACCAAGTGGCGACGGCATCACGTTCGACGAGTTCGAAGAAACCTTGCAGGATGGCATCCTCCAACGAGGTTCCCGCCGCGTTTCCGTTTGAGTCAGCTCGGCAGCCGTTCTTCGGGTAGGCACCGCCGTACAGATAGAACGCCAATGGAGTTGGCAGCAGAACTCTTTCCTCACGGGAAATCGACCATGCCGGAGTCCACTCCATCACCACGCTGGGGTCAAACTCATTCGGGACACTGTGCATCGCTTTATGCGTGGCATTCCAGTGGTCCCGATCGGCGTACTGCGCTGCCGAAAAGAGCGTTATGCTGCGCGGATCGATGGCTTCACTACCCAAATCATCGAGTGAGCCGATGACGGTTGGTTCCTCACCGGTGTAGGTCGCTCCGTATCGTTCGATGGCCTCAGCAAGGGCCCCAGCACGAGCCTGATCCGCGGACGTTCCCTTGCCACCAGCACTCTGTCGAAATCCGCAGACCTTGGACCCCTTGCGCACCGTGGCCAAGTTGATGCCCGACTCGACAACGTGGATCACGCTGGATTCATCGGAGACTCGCCGCAGATGCTCAACCACTCCGGTCCGAGGGCTTACGTGGTGCCCGAACCTGTCGAGGGTCTGCTGCGGGGTGAGCCTGCGATATGACCCATCGTCCTTGGCATCTAGGGCGCCGGTGCTCAGCGTGATGACATGGTGCGAATCGTCGATGGAGCGCGGTGATCCACAGCCCACGCACTGTGGCCGACGGACCACATGGTGCACACTGCGCCTCCCAGTCAGGTGATCGAACACGAGCATGAACGCGACCGATTCATCGCCGTGCGCATCGGCTTCGGGGATGCCTAGGGCTCGACGCTTCACCATCAGAGCGGCTTCAGTTGCACCGTGTGTTGCAGTCCCCGTCGTCCAGCCGCGCGCTACCGGCCCAGTGCGCTCGTCGGTGCCGATCAATCGTTGCTCCACCTGACGGTTGAACCGCAGTCGGCTGGCCAGGCATTCAAGACACGGGCCCGGTTTGCCCAGCCACGGGCCAACCGTGGGACGGGCACCCGCGAGGTTCACCAGCAAGACAGGCTGCCCCGCTGCCTGCGCTTCGGCCACGACATCGGCTAGGGCGGGATTCAGATAGTCATCGCCTATAACGACGGCGAAGTCGGCATCCGCGCAGCTGGCCGCGACTTGCATCCCATGGTCGACTAGCGAACTTTCCATTGCCGCACGCGGAGTCTCCCCCACCGATGCCAACCACACGGCAACATCGGCAGACTTTTCGTAGTTGTCGACGCCCCACCACAGGCCGAACAGTCCTGCGGGTTCGGCATGCTGCCGCGCGTCAACCACGTACCCCTGCTCACGCAAGATGGCGATGGCTGCGGGCACCTCCGTTGCGGTTGCGGTGCCATCGGCCAGCATGCGCTGGGTAATCTCGAGGGCCGTCAGGGTGCCATCAAGGTGTGCTGCCAGGTCGCAGAACAATTCGCCGGTCAGCCGCAGCTCATCGGCGTCAGTGATCAGGTAGATCTCGTTCGGAGGCTTACGGATCACCCGACAATGCGGCGCAAGCGCGATGACAGCGTCGTCAGGCAATGCGGTGGGCACAGTCGCAGCATAGGTGCGCCCCACCCAGATGTGGTGTCCGCGTCCCCAAGACGTTGATGACGCGAGCGATGTGCCAGGTGCTCGACTAACCCCGTGCTCGACTAACCCCGTGCTCGACTAACCCAGAACTCAACTACCCTCGTGCCCCGCGGCCGAACAGGCGGCGGACTCCGCGACCGAGTGCTCGGGCACCATTAATGAGGTGGCCGCCGACCGTACGCATGCCCCCTACGACCGCCCCGCCAACAGAGCGCGCACCGCTGGCGATCGCACTGCCCATGTACTGCGCGCCGGAGGCAATGCCACGCCCCACGTACTGCGCGCCAGAGGCAATGCCACGCCCCACCGCAGCGGCTCCGTTACCAAGTGCCTCAGCGCCGCTGACCACGGCATCCTTAGCGGCGCTCAAACCACTCTTTGTGGCATCCCAGGCTGCGCTGGCACCGGAGGAGATCTTCCCCCACGTACTTGAGGCGAAATCCGACATGCGATCGAGGTAGCCGCGTTTGTCTGGGTCCTCAAAGGTGCGCAGAACGGGATGCTGCGCCTCGACGTGCGCGGGACGAAAGCCGCGCTCCGCAACCTGTTCAAGTCCGTTGCCCTGATCCAGCGCATCGTGCTTCTCCCGAGCCATGTCTCGGTCGTCTTGCGCTGCTGCAGCCGGTCCCGCCACTGCCTGCCCAGCGTTAGCCGCAATCACTCCGGCAACACCCGCGCCAGCGGAGATCAACTTGGCCTGAGGTCCAGCGAGGGAGACCATCCCGGCTGCGGCGTCCGAAGCGTGACTGACCGCAGCAGCGGCCCGCTGCCCGCTCGCGACGTACTTCTGCGTGTTCCCCGCCAGAGGGATCTGGGACAGCGAGGCGATCTCCAGTGCTTCCGAGGAACCGCGCACACCCTGCGCGGTGGTTCCCACGAAGTCGGCAAAGCCAGGTTCGCGTTTGGACGGGTCGGCCGCCATCGCATCGAAGTTCTCCTGCTGACTCTTGGTCATTTCACGTACCGGGTTGCTGTTCATGCCCTGGTCGCGCTTGGCAGCATCAACGCGCATTCCACCCAGCACACCGACACGGGCCTTCGCGATGTTCGCCCTGCCACGGAGTTTGCCAGCAAGATCATGCATGTCGGCGTTCTCTGCTGTTCGGGGCTCACTCGCGTGCTTCTTGCGAAACTCCTCAGCAGCGGCGTACTGCTCGCGCACCGCATTGACCTCTTGCCTGGTGTCGTGTTGCACACGTGCGATCGGCTCAATATGCGCTCCACCGTCGCGCTCTCGGTACGCATCAGCGGCATCACGGATCAAGCCCTTGGCGGCAAGCGCACTGCCGATCGGACTGACCGGCGCGACATGACTAAGGCTCAATCCAAGATCTGCCGCCTGTGCCGCGACACCGCCACCTTTGACCCCGGACTTCAAGCCCATCTCATTGGTGTCATCGCCCGCTTCATGAGCCAGCGAGCTCGCGGCCGCGTCGAGCATGCCATTACCCATCTGCGACGAATCGAAGCCCTTGGTGTTCTCACCACGCCATTGCATGCGTTCTGCCCGATGGGCTTGGTACGCCTCATGGGCACGCTGCGAGGTGATACCCCTGGGCAATTGCGCAGGGGGGGCCTGGACCGCAGGCCGACCGGCGAACTGACCGCCTGCGGGTAGCGAATCGTGAGAAGCAGCCGCCGCAGTTGCCGCGGGCTGGCGCATGGATTCAACATCCTCTACGTGCGCCAGGTTCTCACCGGCCATGCCGAAACTTTAACCCCGAATGACGTCCGTTCTGATCAACTTGGGCGCGGTGCAGATGGCACTATCGACACTGCTGCCCGTCGTGCCTCCCTGCCGAGTTCCGCCGCCGCCACTTGGGCGCGCACCTGGATCGGTCCTCGCAGTCCCAGGGACCGAAGGTAGGCGCTGACAGCTTCAGCGCGAGCCAGCGCAAGCACGGGACCACCTGCATCTGTGCGAGTAGCGGGCACGAAACCCACAATCCGCGTCATTGACGCCTGCGAGCCGGTTGCGCTTATCAAGTTGCGCAGCAGCGCACTGCCCTGCGCGGTGATCTGCGCAGACATCGGTGCGAAGTACACGTTCGCGGTCTGGCGATTCAGGCCAGCCTCGACCCCCGCAGGAGTCACGATGATTCCCATTGACAGGCTCCGCACCGATCCGTCAGGGGCGTAACCGTTCATCTGCAATGCCCGCGAACCCGGCGGGATCCCAGCGGGTACAGGCACACTCCCAGCGAACGCACCAGTGCCGTCCGCGACGAGGCCGCCCATGAGGAGATCTGGCAGTACGTAGAACCTGATTGTTGAGCCCGCAAGGAAGCCTTTCCCTGACGCTTTGACGACAGGTACCGCGGACATCGCATCCGTACCGGTCAACGCCCTTTCGCGCCCATCCTTCGAGCGCACCTGGGCACGCGTCACGGGAAGCTTGCTGGCGGTGGTCTGCTGTACCGACTGCACGACAAGCGCACCGGATGCGCCCAGAGCCAGGGGAGTGCCGTCATCGGCCACACCGCCGAATGAAGCAGTGAAACCCGGACCCGCAGCCACGACTGAGGTTGGTCGAGGGCCGGCTGCCGGTGCCACCACAACAGGCACGGGTTGACCGCCGACGAGCAGGATCGAACTGCCAGGCTTTACCGCAGTTGGCGGCAGGCCGTTACCAACTGCTCCCGTGACCGGCGCCAGACTGTCGGCAGGCGCAACCACCACTGGTGAACTCGGGTCTGATGTCACCTCGGGGGCAGGCGCAGGCCCGGGCGGTGCGGGCGGCGCGGGCGTGGGCTCAGGAGTCGCGTACTCCGTCGGGATTCCATCGAAGGGAGCCGGCGGAGCCGGCCAACCGAGCCCTCTTGGAATGAGGATGCTCGTTGCGGGGGCGAGGTAGAAGATGTTCGTTCCAACGCTGGCCGGTGGGGCACCCTTGAAGGTGATTGACGACAACAGGAATGAAATGAAGAACGCGTCGTTGCCAATGGAGGTAACCGTGCTTGGAATCTGGACGGATGTGAGGGAGGTGCCTTGGAAGGCTCGAGCGCCGATGGAGACCAGTCCGGACGGGAGGGTGACCGTGGTGAGCGGCTTGCCGTTGAACGCGTCGTTGGGGATCGCGGTCACGCTGCTCGGGATGCTCACAGTAGAGAGGGCGTTCATGCCACTGAACCACGAGGCGTCGAACGACGTCGTGCCCGGAGCGAGCGTCACGGACGTGACGGCAGTTCCCGTCCACGTTCCTGCGCCGACGGAAGCGAGGCCCGATCCAAAGTTGACCGTGGCGAGATTCGCCGCATCCTGGAAGGCACTGGCACCGATAGAGGTGACACTGTTGGGAATGCTGATGGATGTCAGGCCCGACTCCCTGAAGGCGTTGCCGATGATGGTCGTGAGGCCGGCAGGGAGGGTCACGGTCGTGAGCGCGGTGTCACCGTAGAACACGCTGTCGGAGATTGTGGTGACACCTGCGGGAATGGTCGCCGAGGTGAGGGCCGTGTCGCCAGAGAAGGCCGCGGTCCCGATTGACGTGACTCCCGTGCCGAACGTGACGGAGGTCAGCGCAGTCGCACCGTAGAAGGCATAGGCGCCGATGGATGTCACCGTGTTGGGAATGACCACCGACGTGATGCTCGTGTTGTTGGCGAAGACGATTGGTGGTCCCCAGACCGCTGACGGGGCTATCTCGGTCACCGTGTAGGTCACCGGGGGCGAAACGCTGCTGTCAGTCACCGACGAGGGGATCGTGACGGCTCCAGAGCACGGTCCCCCTCCGCTCGTAATGGCGCATTCGGTTATGGATGCGGTTTCCGGCAAGCCGCTCGTGTCGAAGGTCCATGTGAAGGTGCCGTCATCGAAGGTCGCCCCCGTCACCACCGCACGCGCGTTGGGTGCGTGGACCGACACAAGGCCTATCGTCACCAGAGCCATGCACAGCAGGCCCGCCACCGGCCAACCACCGCGGCCACGAAGTCTGGCTCTTGCTACTAGTCCAAAGTCGACGTCCACCAGTCCCATACGCGCAACGTACGAACCCTGTCTCACCTGAAGCCGTCAAATGTTCCGCATGTGGAACGTTGCCGATGACGCCCATGACGCCCATGACGCCAATTAAGGGGAGTTCGGCAGGCCTGCTGCTCGGATGAACTCGCGAGCGGCGACTACCCGGGCATTGCCCTCATCGGTGATGTCAACACCAATGAGCACCATGCTGCGACTCAGCACGTTGCGCACCGCCCTCGTCGAGGTACCCCGTTCAGCCGCAATCTGCTGATTCGACATGCCGAGGGCCACCATGCGCAGCACTTCGATCTGGGTGCGCGAGAGTTCAGCCATCGGCCGCCCAGGATCGAGGTCTTGGCGAGGGGTGTTGGGCAGCGAGCCGCGAAGAACTCCATCAAGTGCCACCACGAGCACCATCGGCTCAGAGATCTGGTCCTTGCGCACGTACCCGACACCCTTCGGAAGAGAGGCGGGATTGCGACCTGCGAATCGCGCGTCGGGCAGGTTCGAGAGGAACAGCACGGCGAGGGACGGCGTCTGCGCCAAGAATGCGTCGGCAAGGTCGAACCCGTTCACCCCCGGACCCAGATCCACGTCAAGCACGACAGCATCGGGATCCATCCGATTCCACATGACCTGGGCTTGAGCGGCTGAGCCTGCCGCGCCCACAACGAATCCGGCCTGGGTGAGGATCTCCGCGAGTAGGCCGAGGGTTAGCCGGTCGTCTTCGACCACGAGCACCGTTCGCCCCTGCCCGACCATCCCACCATGGTCGCATTGGATCGCCACTTGGCCGCCGAGATGTTCCTCCATCGGAACATTCGAACCCGAATCAGACCACGTGGACAGTGAGCTCCGCTCCCCCTTCGGGCCTGTTGATGAGGGTCCAGCGCAGGCCAATGTCATGAAGCATCTGGGTGCCAAGCCCTGCAACCGGGCTGGCCGGCAAGCCAACGCCGTCATCCGAAACGCTCACGAGGATCGAGTCGCCCTTCCTGACCAAGGAAATCTCAACGACCGTGGCCTTGCCATGCCTGATCGCATTGCTGGTCGCTTCTCGGCAGATCTCGATCACGCATCGGCGTAGTCCAGAGGTTTCGGCTAGGCGTGACCTAGCGGTCGGCCCTACATCGGCTCTGATGTCGACAGTTGGCTTCCAGAGGCTGATGAGGTCACCCAGCGCATGATCGATATTCGGGGTCTCATGGTGGTCCTGTTCGATCGCTGTGAGCGCCTGCTCGAGTCGCCGACGTGCGTCATTGACCGAGTATGCGGTTCGCTCATGTGCCGAAAGCCGCATCGCAGTGGAGACGAGCGCAGATTGCACCGGACCATGGACGGCATGGGCCACTATGCGGTGGCGCAGCCATGCCTCTCGGCGCAAGCGCGCAACCAGCTCCTGGAGTTCGACATTGACCTCACTCAGGCTCGCACGATTCTGGCGCCCATGCTCGTCCAACATCGCCAACACTGACACGATGAAGGCAAGGCTCACCCAAAGCGCAACCCCCCTCCATGAAGTTCCTGACCACGAAGCGCGGCCCGCCAGCATGCTCCCGCCCTGCTGGATCATCGATTGAACAACCCCAACACTGACCAGGTAGATCAACGCCAGAACACCAAGGCCCCGTGCTACCGGCAGTCGACGAGCTCGCTTCGGCCAGGCTTTCTTGACGGTGTAGAGCAGGAGCATGACGCCCAGGCTCGCCACAAAGGCCAACCTGACCACCGGCCAGTCCGGCCCGATGACGAACAGGCCCGGCGTCACGATGATCCAACCCAGCACCCAGACCGGGCCTGGCCGGATCGCCTTCGTGACGTCGAGGCTGTCAGTGAACCACCGAAGTGAGGTGGGTCGCTGAACTTCGAGGGACTTCAGAGCGATAGACGGGGAAACGGCAAGTTCCCGCGAAGTCGGGCGCACAACCTCGTCCACGACCTCGGTGATGCGAGCGGAGACCGCGCGAGAGGCCTCCGCGGAGAGCTCGCCCTCGAGGAGTATTCGAATCTCGGAAATCGAAGGTTCGAGCAGGTCGATCGCGCGGCCGCGCAATTCCACTTCTGCCCGCCTGCGGTCCTCATCCATAGTGTCAACCAGTTCGCGCAGTCGCGCCTGCTCGGCCAGCAGCACCATGCGCGCCTGGCTGCGCTCGCGGGCCAGCTGCACGGCCACACCGACCGTGAGCGTGATGGCCAGGGTGACCAGAAGTGAGGTCACCGTGCGCCCTAGAGGGTTCGCCTCAACACTGCGCACGGCACCCCCTTCGGCAATCACGCTTGTACCGATTGGCGAGCGCAGCACGCTGGCGCAGGACAACACCACGAGGACAAGTACGACTCTGGGTCTGACCCAGCCGCGGCGGTCAGCAATGGTTTTCACGCCCAGTAGCAGTGCGCACGGAAGCAGAAGCGTGGCCAGTGCTCGCATTCCGGTCGGCAGCCAGGTGTCATCGGTGATTAGCTTCAAGTAGGCATAACTCAACGTGAACCCGACCACCAGGAACGCAGCGATCACCGGCAACGACAACGCACTACTACTACCGAGCAGCGAATCCAGTCGCGAACGAGACGGGACCTTGGGGGGGTCGAAAGCAGCGCGTATCGCGTGCAGCGGATTCACCCAGCTCACGTCCTTCGTTGCCAACCACTTTCGCGAATGGATCGAGTGCGGCCTAGTTTTCACCCACCGCGGCCAGCGAAGGTCACGCGACCATCCATCAACGTGAGCTGGACCGGCACCTGATGAACCTCTTGCGGAGAAACCTGGAAGAGGTTGGCCCCCAACATGACGAGATCGGCTCGTTTGCCAACGGTGATAGAGCCGATGCGATCTTCCATGCGCAGTTGGTAGGCCCCGTTGACGGTGTACCCGCGCAGGGCATCGTGCAGGCCGATTCGCTGACGTGCCACCAACGGAGCATCGTCGGCAAAGCCAGGGCGTTTACGGGTGAGCAGGGCTTCGATCTGGATCAGTGGAGGTACCTCTGGGACATCGACACCAGGCAGATCGGCACCATAGGTCACGATTGCGCCGGAGCGAACGAGGTCGCCATAGGGAAAGAGCCGTTCCTCAACGCGATCAACACCGAGCAGATCGGTATAGATCTGACGGTATTGCCCATGATAATCCGTACCCCATAGCGGCGTGCCGTTGGCAAGCACGCCCATTGCGGCAAAGCGGGGTAGGTCATCAGGATCAACGAGCGTGTTATGGCAGATGAGATGGCGAGAGTCGCCACGTCCGATCTGGCGCTGGACCGCTTCAATGGCGTCCAACACCGTGCGTACCGATCCGTCACCGTCGACATGGATATGCATGTCGAAGCCTGCCTCCTGCACGGCGCAAACGATCGCGGCAATCTGGTCCCCCTCAAATGTCATGCGACCCACTGAAGGGCTCGGCCCACAGGTGGGTTGCAGGAGCAGGGAGCCTCCACTGAACAACACGCCGTCCGACCACATCTTGCAGTGCGCGATCGAGACATGCGGGGAACGCAGGCGTGCATGCCAATCAGTGAGTGCCACTGCAATCTGCTGCGGATCGTCAGTGGGTGACCGCGTCCAGTACGACCCAGCGATGCGAACATCGAGGGCTCCGGCTAGATCACGTTCGATGAAATCGGCATAGATCGGTTCGGAGTCTGCGGACGTCTCGCCCATGAAGGCACCCGCCTCAAAATAAGAGGTGATGCCATACGAGGGCGCTTGATCCAGGGTGAGCGCCTGGGCCTGTCGAAAGCAGTCCACGGTGAAGGTGCCAACCGCCGCCAGGATCGGGATCAGCGCAGCGCCCTCCAGGGCGTGGCCAGTTGGCACCCCATCGCTGTCGCGAACGTAGTATTGATTGGGTTCGGGGTCAGGCGTGCTCGCCGAGATACCCGCTAGGCGCATCGCGGCCGTGTTGAACCACAGGTCATGTGAGTCTGCCGAGTTGACCACCATCGGAATGTCGCCTGTGATCTCATCGAGCCACTCGCGTCGAGGTGACGATTCCGCGAAAGATCCCGGGTACCACCCGAATCCGCGATAGACGTGCTCACCGGGATGCGCTCGGACGAAGTCACGAATCTTTGCCAGAATGGCGTCCTTGCCATTGATCCCACTCATGTCCACGCCCAACTTGGTCACGGCCAATGTCGCAAAGTGGTCGTGCCCGTCGACGAATCCCGGCAGCAGCATGCCGCCCTGCAGGTTGACGATCTCGGCGTCAGGTGGAGCGCACCTTCGCGCGTCAACCTCGGGGCCGACAAAGGTGATGTGTTCACCTTCAACCACAACGCT
>JAGWVT010000090.1 GCA_018970765.1 Actinomycetales bacterium | reverse complement strand
TGCTCCTACTTCGCCGCGGGTCTGCTGGATTCGCGGGCCGACCTGCTCGCGGCCGAGGGCATCCCGACAACGCGGGAATTCCATGCCGACCAGCAGGTCTGCATCACCTCGATTCAGGGGGTGGCGTTCGCGCAATCCGACTTCTGGCGGGTCGTAGCGGTTGACTTCGACGTTCCCGGGCAGATCACGCTGCAGGATGAGCAGGGCCAGCGCATCACAACTCCAGTGAACTGGGAGCAGTTGCTCCCAGCCTGAAAGGGTCGGTGGAGGCGGTTCAGGTCGTGCGCGTCAGCTCGGCGCCGGTCCAGTTGATTCGCGTACGACCAGTTGCGGCTGGAATTGCACGCGTTGATGGGCATGGGCGGTTGGGTTTGCGCACTCCTCGATGACCAGGCGCGCGGCCGCATAGCCCAATTCATACTTCGGTTGTCGTACCGAGCTGAGTGGCACCGCTGCATCGGCAGCAAACTCGATGTCGTCATAGCCGATCACCGAGACATCACCCGGAACCACGAGGCCGGCGCGAGTCAATGAACGAATCGCACCGAGGGCCAGCAGGTCGTTCGCGCAGACAATCGCTGTGGCAGCAAGGCGGTCGGGGAGGAGTTGTTCGATGGCTCGTGCACCGGCGTTGGCACTCATCTGGTCGGCCACGACTCGGGTCACCTGCACGCCGGCTGCTTCGGCCGCGGCCAACAGTCCGGTTTCGCGATCGGCCACCTGCGGAATGTCACCAGGTCCGGCTAGCCACAGCAGTGTTCGGTGCCCGAGATCGATTAGGTGCTGGGCGGCGAGGCGACCACCGCGGGCATCATCCACCGCCGCACTGCAGACGTCCTCGCGCGGTTGCTCGTTGTCCAAGAGTGCAACGGCGGCTCCGCTGTCGATCAGTCGCTGCAGGGCCTGATCACCGCGTCGCGCTGGCGTGATCAGGACGGCACCGACACGCTGTGCTTCCAGTACACCCAGGTAGCGGTCTTCGCGGTCGGCCCGTTCATCGGAGTTGCACAGAATGACGACGAACCCGGCGGCCAGCGCGGCATCCTCGACACCACGGGCGACTTCGGTGAAGAACGGGTTGGCGATATCCGGCACGACCAGGCCGATGACCTGGGCTCGTCCGGAGCGCAGTTGCCGCGCCGGGGCACTCGGGACGAACCCGAGGTCGGCGATGGCACGCTCAACTCGAGCCCGTGTTGCCGGGGCAACCACCTGCGGGTGGTTCAGCACATTCGAGACGGTCCCGATCGATACCGCAGCTCGCATCGCCACGTCTCGCATGCTGGACTTCACGGCCACGGGCGAACAGTAACCCAAATTGAAACGTATCAATTGATTTTGGCCAGAGTTCACCAAACTGGTTGACCACCGCGCTTCGGCCCCCCTAGTGTCAGTGGCCACGCGGATTGAAAGCATTCAATTCACGCAGGAGGTGTTGTGCTCCAACCGCTGCTCGTCATCACGGACGCCTACAAGCGGTTCGGTGGGGTGCAGGCCCTTGATGGGGCCTCGCTTACGGTCCACGCCGGCGAGGTCGTCGGCCTGTTGGGGGAGAACGGCGCCGGCAAGTCGACTCTGGTGAAGACCCTGGCCGGCCAGCACGACCTAGACTCCGGAACGATCCTGCTGGCTGGGCGAGCCTTCCGGCAGGGCAGTCCGCGAGCTGCTCGTGAGCAGGGCGTGGCGATCATCTACCAGGAACCGTCGCTCTTTCCCGATCTCACGCTTGCTGAGAACGTCTACGTTGGGCGTCAGCCAACGAAGGCCGGACGGATCGACTGGAACCTGATGGTCGAGGACACCGCGGCGCTGTTTGCGCAGCTAGGCATCAACCTCGATCCGCGTCGCTTGGCCGGTGGCCTGTCGATCGCCGATCAGCAGATGGTCGAGATCGTCAAGGCACTCTCCCTGGACGCCACGTTGATCATCATGGACGAGCCGAGTGCAGCCTTGACCGCGGCCGAAGTAGACCGCCTGCTTGCCGTGGTTCGTCAGTTGCGCGACCAGGGTCGCGGAGTCATCTACATCAGTCACCGACTGGACGAGGTCATGCAGGTCTGTGACTGTGTCACCGTGATGCGCGATGGCGCCACAGTGGCATCCTCTCCGGTGAGCCAGACCGACACCGCGCAGATCGTTCGATGGATGGTCGGACGTGAGATCACCGAAATGTTTCCAAAGGTCCCGGCGCAGATCGGTGAGGTCGTGCTCAAGGTGGATGGCCTCGGGGCTCGCGGGGAGTTCCACGACATCTCCTTCGAGGTTCGTCGTGGTGAGATCGTCGCCCTGGCAGGTCTCGTCGGTTCGGGGCGGTCTGAGGTTGTGCGAGCCATATTTGGCATCGACCCGATCAACGCCGGACAGATAACCATTGAGGGCAAGGCACTTCGCCGGCCAACGCCCGGTAAGGCGATGGCCGCCGGCGTCGCCCTGGTACCCGAGGACCGCCGCCTGCAGGGACTGTTGATGCCCGCGTCCATTGCGCACAACACCGCACTGACCGTGCTGCGGTGGCTCCGCCACTGGGGCTTAGTCCGGTTGAATTCCGAGCGGCGTGTTGCGCGTCAGTGGGCTGAAACATTGCAACTGCGGTACGCAAGCATCGACGACCCGGTCGAACGACTCTCCGGCGGCAACCAACAGAAGGTCGTGCTGTCAAAGTGGCTGGCGACCAATCCAAAACTGTTGATGGTGGACGAACCCACGCGCGGGATTGACGTCGGGACTAAGGCCGAGGTGCACCGCCTGCTTTCTGAGCAGGCCGCAGAGGGCATGGCTGTGTTGATGGTTTCTTCGGACCTGCCCGAGGTCCTCGGCATGGCTGACCGGATTCTGGTCATGCGCGAGGGTCGACTGGTCGCTGAGATCGCACGCGGCGAGGCCACGCAGGAGCGCGTCATGCTGGCGGCGGCAGGAGCAGCGGCATGATCGGCCGCGTCCTTCGGACACGCGAGGTTCCGGTCCTCGGGGCCCTAGTGGTCTTGGTACTACTCACCGCGATCCTGAACCCGGCGTTCCTCAGCGGGGATGGCATCAAGGCGATTCTCATTGAGTCGGCGCTCATTGCCTTCCTCGCCGCAGGCCAGGCGAACCTCATCATCATGCGGCATATCGACCTTTCGGTGAGTTCCACGGCCGGTTTGGTGTCGTTCCTGATCGGCAACTACTCCATGAACAACCTGGGGATCTCCTTCCCACTGGCGTTGGGGATCGCGATCGGTGTTGGCGCCGCGGTGGGTGTGCTGAACGGGGCACTGGTGGCCTACCTGAAGTTGCCGTCTCTCGTGGTCACCATCGGCACGCTCTATCTGGTGCGCGGCATCTTCTACTACCTGGCCGGTGGCACCACGATCACTGCAGACACGTTGCCCACTTGGATCTCCGAGATCGGAGCCGGCTCGATTATGGGCGTGCCTGATCTGTTCATCATCGCTGTCGTGCTGTGCGTGGTGATGGCGCTAGTGCAGCGGTATACCCATTGGGGCCGTGATCTGTATGCCATCGGCTCAAATCCACCTGCGGCGGCGCGCGTAGGTATTCCGGTCGCCCACCGAGAGTTCTCCGCATTCGTGCTGAACGGCATCATTGCCGGCCTGGCTGGCCTGATCCTGCTCTTCCGCTTCAGTTTCGCCGATGCCACCGCGGGCCTGGGCATCGAGTTGTATGTCGTGGCCGCCTGCGTGATCGGTGGGGTGGCGATCGCTGGTGGTGTCGGCAGCGCCATTGGCGCACTCATCGGCGCGGTCCTGCTGCAGACCATTACCTTCGTGCTCGGCGCACTGGGCGTCTCACAGTTCTGGCAGCAGGCTGTCGCAGGCGCACTGCTGGTACTGGCCATCGCCTTCGACCGCATCGTTGCTCTGCGCAGTCGACAACGTGTCAACCGACTTGCGGAGGCGCCGGTATGAGCAGCAGCGGCAAGTTCCGCCTTGGCTGGGACAAGGGCATCGTCCTACTCCTCGTTCTGCTCATTCTCTTCGGCGGCATGAGCAACGAGTTCTTCCTCACCGGCGACAACGTCAACTTCATGATCGGCGATGTCTCGGAGATCATGCTCATCGCCTTCCCGATGGCGCTGCTCATCATCGTCAAGGAAATCGACCTGTCGGTGGCATCCAGCCTTACCCTGGCCTCGGCCGTGTGCGGCCTCACCTGGCATGCCACGCAGTCCATGTCAATCGCGATTGTGGCAGCGCTCGCCACTGGGGCTGCCTGCGGTCTGCTCAACGGTGTGCTCGTCACCCAGCTCGGGGTGTCATCGCTGGCTGTGACGATCGGCACCCTCGCCCTGTATCGCGGGCTGTGCTTCGTGGTGCTCGGCGATACGCCGATTGCTGACTTCCCGATGGAGTTCACCGACCTGGGCTACACGCCGATACCAGGCACCTTCCTGCCCTGGGTGTTCGTCCCAATGGTTATCGCTGGCATCGTGTTTTGGTACGTGCTGCATGGCACCAAGACCGGCCGTTGGATCTTCGCGATCGGTCAAAACGATGAGGCAGCACAGTTCTCCGGCATTCCCGTGCTGAAGGTGAAGCTCTGGCTCTTCATCGCGACCGGGTTCATGTGCGGAGTGGCGGGCCTGGCCTACACCGTGCGCTTCGCCTCGGCATCGCCGGATGGCGCCTTGGGGTACGAACTGCTGGTCATTGCCGCGGTGCTCTTCGGTGGGGTGGCGATCGCCGGTGGCGTAGGAACCATCTGGGGTGTCATCGCCGCGGTGTTCATCTGGGGGTTCAGTCAGTCCTACCTGCAACTGGTCGGCTGGGATGCCAACGCATTGGTCATCGTTGGTGGGCTTCTGCTCCTGCTTTCAGTTTCCGTTCCGCGACTGTTCGCGATGATTCGCGATGCAGTTGCCCGACAAGCCTCCCGGACACGTGACCGGGGTGGGTCTGGAGGGCCTTCCGGCGCTCCAGACGTGTACGCAAGCCCTGCTGCCGCAGGGCCTGACCAAGGGAGAAGTTGAGGATGTCCTCACTCATGAAGAAGGCGATGGTGGTTGCCCTAGGCAGCATCGTCGTCGCAGGCCTGGCGGTGGCGCCTGCGCAGGCAGTGCCGAAGCCCGGCCAGAAGATTGCCGTCATCCCGAAGGCCACGAATAACGGGTACTTCACCGCGTGGAACCAGGGTGCGCAGAAGGCCTGCAAAGAGGTCAAAGCAGTCAAATGCGATTACATCGGGCCGACCCAGGCAACCGGCGCCGCCCAGTTGAAGTTCATCAACCAGGCGATCCAGCAGCGCTACAACGCAATCGTGTTGTCGGCTGCTGATCAGAATGCCCTCGCCCCGGCTCTGAAGAAGGCCAAGGCCGCTGGCATCTGTGTCGTTACCTCCGATGCTGACGTGGCCGATCCGGCAACTCGCGCAGCGTCGGTGCTCCCGGCATCATCGGAGCGCATCGGTGCGGCCGAGGTTGACTGGATCGCTCAGGAGCTGGGCAGCAAGGGCAAGGTGGCCATCCTTTCGGCTGCCGCGACCGCCGCTAACCAGAACGCCTGGATTGAGGCGATGAAGGCGCAGTTCGCGAAGTACCCCAACATGACGCTGGTGGGTACGTACTACGGCGATGATGACGCGACCAAGTCGGCGCAGCAGTTCAACCAGATCCTGACCGAGCACCCGGACATCGCGGGCATCATCTCCCCGACCACCGTTGGCATTCGTGCCGCGGCTCAGGAGAAGAAGTCCAAGGGCAGCAAGGTTGCTATCACGGGTCTGGGCCTGCCCAGCGAGATGAAGGACTACGTCCTCGGTGGACAGGTCAGCAAGTTCGGCCTGTGGAACCCGATCGACCTCGGCTACGTTGGAACCTACGCGGCGGCTGAGTGCGCCTCGAACGGCAACAAGATGCCGAAGTCCTTCAAGGCCGGTGGCAAGACCTACACCCAGGGTGCCGGCGGCATCATCTACCTGGGCGATCCGTACACCTTCGACAAGTCGAACATCGAGCAGTTCGCGAAGATCTACTAGTCGCTAGGTCGAGTGGCAGTAGCTGCCGCTCGTGGTGTGGGCGCCCGAGTCCAGTGCCTTGGGCGCCCACACCGAATTCCGGTAGCAATTGAGGGAGTCATCACCATGCAGCGTGTGTGCTTCCTACTAAAGGTGCGCCCTGAGCGTCTAACCGAATATGTTGATCGTCATCGCGAGGTATGGCCGGATATGCTCGCGGCCCTGAGCCAGACGGGCTGGACGAATTACTCGCTTTTCCTGCGCGATGACGGCCTGCTCGTGGGCTACTTCGAGACACCCAGCCTGGAGGCTGCCTTGGCCGGAATGGCAGATACCGAGGTGAATGCCCGTTGGCAGGCGCAGATGGCTCCGTTCTTCGAGTCCCTTGACGGGCGACGGCCCGACGAGGCCTTTCTGACGCTGCAAGAAGTGTTTCATCTGGATTGATCCAGCCACGCAACGATGTTTTCCAGAAGCCGAACTGTCATTGACGCAACGAGGACGACAAGGAGTCGACATGGATCGAGCGGCAGCCAAGCAGCAACTCGACCTGCTCAAGATTGAGGTGCCCTCCTGGGCCTACGGTAATTCCGGCACGCGTTTCAAGGTGTTCGCGCAGCCCGGAGTACCACGCGACCCCTTCGAGAAGGTCAGTGATGCGGCCGTGGTCGCGCGCCTGACCGGTGCGGTGAACTCAGTTGCTTTACACATCCCCTGGGACAAGGTCGATGACTACGAGGTGCTGGCCAAGCACGCCGCGAATGAGGG
>JAGWVT010000089.1 GCA_018970765.1 Actinomycetales bacterium | reverse complement strand
CGTCAAAGCTGTCGGACTTCTTCGTCGTCGGTGGTACGACCGGTGGGCTGGGCCACGGTGCCCAGGAGGTCGGCGTGAGCGGCGCGACGGCGACGCTCCCGATGATCAAGGGCATCCCCGGGTTGGCCCCCGGCGGGCAGTCGTACCTGCTTTCCTATTTCTATCCCGTGCCGGACGCGCCGACGGCTGAGGCGCAGTCCAAGGTCGCCGTCACCGTCGCAGTCCTCGCGATCAGCGCCGACCCGACACCGTAGAGCGTGGTCCGGCTCCCGCCCAAAGGCAACCGCCCGGGAACGCGGGTGTCACGTTTGCTTCGGTGATGACGGCCCTCACCCCCTGCCCCTCTCCCACTGGCGCGGGAGAGGGGTGAGGCAGGCCCCGGCCAGGAACGCGGGTGTCGCGTTTGCTTCGGTGATGACGGCCCTCACCCCCTGCCCCTTTCCCACTGGCGCGAGGGAGGGGTGAGGTGCCCGCTGCCGCTGTGCCACGGCACCAACGTCGCTCCCCTCGCCCGCCGGAGCGGGAGAGGGGCTGGGGGTGAGGGCACCGAGACGCACCGTTTGCGGCCGCGTTGCCCAGCAATCTGCGAGTTCGACTCGCGATCCGGGCCGTGACCTACCGGATTCCGGGCCTGCCCCAAGCCGCGGCAATCCTGCCGCCATGCGGCAGGAATCGCCCAATCCGTCGAGTCACCGGCGGTTTCCGTCCACGCCTAGGCGATTCCGTGCAGAGACGCGTGCCGCGCGGCCTCGTTCCGTCCGGTCGGCACCCCAATGTGACCGAACGCACAGTACGTCGACCGGCCGGTCCCCGACACTAGCCATGCGTCCCAGTAGGCGCGGCCCTTGACGTGCGCGTCGTGGGTTGCCACACTGGGCGTCAGCTGGCGTAGTGTCGCCAGGCGACGCCGTGTTGGCGTCGCGCATCGCTTTTAGGAGCGGCAATGGACAGCAGGACCTGGCAGCAACCGCAGCCCAGGGGTAGCGTCTACGCCGAGAAGACGACGTGGCTCCTCGTGGCCGCCTTCGCCCTGCTTCTGGCAGGGCTGATGGTGAACCAGAGCACCACGGCATTCTTCACCGACACGCGTGTGGTGAGTGGCAACAACTTCATCACGGCGTCGGTGGCGTTGAACGAAACCCCCTTCACGGCATTCAACTTTGAGAAGTTTGTGCCGGGAGACGTGTTCGTCAGACCCGTACAGGTCACGAACTCGACGGCCTCGAACTCGGGGGCGATCAACGTCAACTACTTTATGACCGTCAGGGACAACTTCACAAACTGCTCGACGCAGGACCCGAAGTGCACCGACGCCAAGGGCACCTTGTCCGACCCGGTGAACGGCCTTCGCCTCGTGGCGATTCGCTGCTTCTCCGATGCGATTGGCACTGAGAACGTCGCGTGTGAAAGTTCGTCGTTACGCTCCGTGCGCTTGATCAAGGGAGTCATGGAGACGATCTGGCCTGGTGGTGCTGCTGCAGCGGGCACCGACATCGCCGGCGTTGTCCGCGACCGAAATCAGACCGTCCAGTACGGAAACGTTGGCGGCACTGGCTCTGAGCAAATCTCGGCCTTCCCGGGTTTGCCCAATGGCGGTGATGCCAGCGATTACTTTGGTCGGCCGATTGTCTTCGCCCGCGCTGGGGCGCTGTCGACGCAACCAATCTCCGTGAAGATCAATCCGCGTCGAAATGACACGTCCAATTCACAGGTGCTGGGTGCGGCGACGCTTACCAACACCTCCACGCCGGTGGTGCAGGGGAGCGACGTCCTTCGAATTGGTGGGACGATTCAGGACCTTGATGGCAACTGGCGTAAGGCGGTGATCAGCAGCGGTGGGACGCTTGTTGGATCGTCGAATGCGTCAGACGACTGCAGCGGGATAAAAATCTCGAAGCTGACTGGCGCCGACACCACAATTGGCATACCCAATGCCGTCGGTTGCGGCGCTGAAGTCGTCGGCGTGCCAATCCAGACGCTGTCAAACCCGAACTGCAATGGGGTGGCCACGTCGGCTGCCAACCGCGCGGTCGCTAACGCCACAGGCGGGCAGGGTTCTCAAGCCGGCCCCGCAGCAAACGCCCAAGTCGGAGTCGCGACGGCCGTCGCAAACGCGTCAGGCGGCCCGGGACAGACCCAAATCTTTTCCACGCAGTCGCAAGGCGCGTGTTTCATGGGTGGATCGGAATTCGAAAAGAACGCGCCAATTGTCCTCTCGCCGCGCATCAACAACCAGCTGATGGCCGCCGGCGGGGGAGAGACGCCTCGTATCGTCTCGGACATCCCTGCGCAGTCCTTGTTCGATCAAGTGAACACGATTGCCGGCCTCGGCGCAGGCAAGTCGGACAACCTCGCACTCATCGTGTATCTGCCGTCGTGGGCGACTCAGTCCACGCAAGATGAAACCGGGACGACTGCGCTCACTGTGCAGTCACGTCAGACGCAAGATGCGCAGAATAATCCGGTGGCCGTGCCGATCGGAGGTGCAGGCAACAAGTCCGGTGGCAAGGCTTCGTATACCGTCGCATTCACTGCAGTTCAGCCGGTTGGTCAGACGTTTGCACTCGCAAACGTGGCGCAGCAGTCAGTCAACACGTTGGCTGCCCTAGCCGGGCAGATCCAGACCAACACGACGGCGTTTCAAGCGCAGTCGTCGGACGTGGGAGCTGCTGGTGCGAACCTGATTGTTGGTGGCATCCAAACGGTCAGTCCCAATCAGGTGGCTGGCGGTGGACGCCAGATCGTTTCTGTGACCGGTCGTGGGTTCGCGAAGGTCACGGCCATTCCGCAGAACGTCAAGGTTGAAACGTCCGATTCCGGCGGTAACTTGGACAAAGGTAAGACGTACAAGTACATCGTCACTGCTGGAACTGATCCTACTCCATCTGGCCCCACGACTTGGCAACAAGGTGAACCTTCGGCACCTGTGTCGGTTACCGTTCCGGGATCGTTGGCCGGCAATACATCAACTAACACCATCACGTGGGCGCTTGTTCCAGGTGCGACACATTATAATGTGTATAAGTATGTGGACGGGACGCTTACCAAACGCATATCAGTGACGTACGGTAATGCAACTACTTCTGGGACCGCTGCGTATAGCACCGTGCCTGCCGAGACCGGTTTCGTTGCTGGCTCGATCGTTGGCGTTCTCGACAAGGGTGGTGCGAACAATCTGTCCGACATCACAATGTTCCCATCGGTTGGGCGTCCGTGCGTCGCGTACGCACCGGTGGCGTCGATCGGAATGTGTCCGAAGATCGAGGTCATGACCAGCGGTGCCATTCCGGTTCCCGCCACCGTGACGCTCCCGCAGATCAAGAAGGACAAGGCTTACGAGATCGCGACCCTTGGTGACGCGACGGAAGCCGACTGGGCTGCTGTAGGCGCAACCGCGAAAGTTGGTCTTCGATTTGTCGCCACCGCAGACGCTACTGGGTCGCAGACGGCTACGGTCGTTGACCTTTTCCCTGGAACCATCGTGAGCGGTGGGACCGACTGGCCTAAGGAGGTGGAATCGGCAAAGCTGTCGGCCACCCAATTCCTTGTCCGCAGCGGCGAAGTCTTGAAGGGTTCAGGGACACCCCGCTCGGCCGCAGCCTCGTACACCTTCACGGCTCCATCGGCGACGGCTTTGTTGGAGACCGATTCGGGGCTCACCACTGACGCTTCCTCGCATGTCCTTGCGCAGACGTCGAACACGGCAGGGTTCCTGTCCACTAATCAAGTGACCTTCGAGGCGCTGTCGCCGATCGTGACCGGGACTCCGAAGTCATTCGGGGTACGAGTGACGAATCCGAGTCACGACTCGCTGCCGCTAGATGTTCGGTCGAAGGTTCTGACGTTCGCTGACGCGATGACCGTCATCCCGCAGACGATCAGCGGGTACACGCCGGGCAGCATCGGCCGCATTTCTACCGGAAACACGTTGGTGATCAAGGGCCTTGGCTTCCAGAAGGGTGCCATCGTCCAACTGGGTGTGCTTCAGAAGACTAAAGCAGCGCACGCGGATGCAACGCTGAGTGATCGCCTTGGATGTACGGTCACTTCACCGACTTGGTCCTGTGACGCGTCGGCTAGCGCTAAGGGTCTTTTGGACGCTGACAGTAATATCTTTGTCTCGAAGAGTCATATCCTAAATCGTGATGCCAACACCCTCAAGAAACTGGGTACGTGGTATCAGGCTGGCTACAAGGACGAGATTACTTCCAACTTAACCGCTGGCACGATAGGGCTGGAGTCGACCGGCCTTGTGTCGAAGGATCTCCCGGCGGCGGCGGGATCGGCAGTGCCATTTTTCAGCTACGACCACAACTCCGTTGAGGTCAACACTGATAAGCAGATTACCATTAAGGGAATAACTGTTACATCGGTGGCTGATGCGCCGACAACGGCGGCGGCGAAGGTGTACAACCCGGATGGCACGGTGGCGTACGCCACGTTGTTCAACATCGCAGCGCCGGGTATCGAGCAGATTGTTCAAGTGGACAAGAGCTCGAAGAATTGGCTGAGCGCCGCACAGGGTCAGACCGTTACGCTGAACTTCAAGTCATCCACTGCTGGCACTTTCCAGAAGACCGCGAGTGGTTTGCCTCCGAAAGTCGCAGTGTCTTGTTATGCCCTTGCCACCACCGCTGACGTCACTCGAGGGGTAAAGCACCTCATCACCGGCAGCGCCGCGGCCGAAGGACAACCCTTCGATCCGTGCAAGGATCTCGGCACCAGCGCCATCGATACGGGCGTTACCCAGATCGGTGACCTGTCGGTGTCATCTGACGGAAAGACCGTCGCAGGAACGTTTGCCGTTGCCGCAAATGCGAAGGTCGCGCTCCGCAAGTTCACGATGACGAACGGCGACGCTGCTGTTTTCAATAACTACTTCAGCATTAGCAAGGCGCCGACCTTCGCCCAGATCTCGTACCCCAGTGGAACGAGCCGCATGCACGACGACGTTAAGGCTGAGTTGTCTGATGTGAGCTCGGGGTCTGGTGCACTGACGGGCCTCGTTGGGCTAGCGTCGAATGCAACGAATCTGGGCACCACCAAGAGTTTCAACGTCGTCGGCAAGTTGCCCCGTGCCACGACGCGGCGGGTGCTGATCACTGGGTCTGCGTTTGTACGTGGGTCGTTCGCGCCGATGCCGGATCCATTGGTTGGCTCGTCCAGTGCTGCCACATCGGGCACTGGCAGCGAATGTGAGAAATGCTTCGGCAAGCGGAGCGGTGATACCTTGGTCAGTGCTGAGCACGCTGCCACGACCACTCCCAGGATCACGTTCAACACTCCGGGAGTGAAATTGAAGGGGGACAGCACCAATACCGGCGTATCGAACTACACCACTGTGGTGAAGGACTCTGGCGCCAATCTCGATATGAGCACGAAGGTCATGACGTCCACCGCGCAGTCGACCGATAAAGAGGATGAGTACATCGCGACTCAGAGACTTACCGCGATCATCGAGGTCGACACGACGGCGCCTGCTGGTCCGGTCACCATGACGATCACCAACCCTGATGGTGGTCAAGTGATCGTGCCAAGTGCGTTCATGATCGACGGCGCGCCTACGATCAACACCACGCTTGATGCGGTATATTCTGTAGGTGCTGATAAGGCGGTTGTAAACACCCCAAGTTCATCGGTGAAACAGGGTCAAATCAAGACCGCAGGGAATGCCATCTTCATCTATGGTTCTGGCTTCTTTGCTACCTACAAGGCTGATGGTTCAATTGATCAGGCGCCACAAGTTTCGATTAGCGGAACTGGTGTCAGGGTGACGAGCGTACGTTTGAGCAACATTAACCCTGGCACTGCCTACAGCGCGAGCGACGCTTCGATGCCGGACACAGTCCTCCGAGTTGAGCTCGCGGCGGAATCCACTGCACCTACTGGCAACCGTTCAATAACCGTGGTGTTGCCTGATGGTCAGTCGGTTACTTACGATGGCGAGTTGACCGCAGGTGTCATGACTAAACCTGCGTTCGTGGTCAACGCGCCGTAACCTTCGAACCTCGGCGCACTTCTCCCGCTCGCCCCTGATCTGATTGGGGCGAGCGAGGCGGGGCACTGCGCCCCTCACGTTCAACCGATCAGCTTGGCGGCCGGGTCATCGCGGGGAACCGCGGCGACCCGGCCGTCGCGATTCGTGGACACGAGAACAGCCTCGGCGCGGCCGGTGGCGCCATGTGTTCGAGTGCTCCCCGACCAGATTTCGGGACCGGACGGAACGATACGTCGCCCCGCGCGTTACTATCGGACGAGGGGCATTCCAGATTGGCATGCCTGGTGGGTGATCGTGTCGCGATGCAACGGTCGCTCGCGGCCTGACCGGTCCCCTCGCATGGTGAACTCATGAGCCAACGTCCCCCCGGCGCGCCGGGTCCATCAATGCCGGGCCTCGGCCCATCCGGTTGGGCGCCCCCTGCGCCGGCCGTTGCGCCCGCGCCGCCTGCACCGGCCGGTGCACCACCGGCGTCCAGCCGTGCCTGGATCGCACGCATCGTCGTCGGCATCCCCGCCTTCCTGGTGCTGGCCGTCTTTGCCTCCGTCACGGTCGTCCCGTTCGTGCTTCGGTGGGAACCCTTCATCGTTACCTCCGCCTCGATGACGCCGACGATCGCGGTCGGCTCAGTCGTGGTCGTCGACCCGACCGCCGCGCAGACGATGAAGGTGGGCGATGTCGGCACCTTTGTCGCGCCGGAGAGCGGCCTGCGCGTGACGCATCGCGTCGTTGAGGTCCAGGGCGGCGAAGGCCCCGGGCGCGTGTACATCACCAAGGGCGACGCCGTGCGCAACCCGGATGGCCCGCGCGGCGCCAGCACCGCCGTCGGGCGCGTGCAATACACGGTGCCGTACGTCGGCTACG
>JAGWVT010000088.1 GCA_018970765.1 Actinomycetales bacterium | reverse complement strand
GTGGAGCTGAGGGGACTCGAACCCCTGACCCCCTCGTTGCGAACGAGGTGCGCTACCAGCTGCGCTACAGCCCCGGGAGAAGTGAGGGTATCAGTGCGGGTTACTCGTTGACGGCGCGGCGTAGATCGTCGACATAGCCGCGAATTTTCGGCACCGCCGAGGTATCCGGTCCGAAGTCATCTGATTCGAAGGCCACACGGTGGGGGGTGACCTTGCGGCGTCGCAGTCCATCGGCTGCCTGGACCATGGCAGCCCCGCCCCATTCACCCTCACGCTCAATGCCTCGCGGCTGTGTGGTGGCCCGCGGAGCATTGACGTAGGTGGGGAGGTTGGCCGGCGCGGGTTCCCAGCGGCCATCAACGCGGACGTTGCCTCGAATCCCGTACCGATCGTCGTTGCTCATCTCTTCGGCCCAATCACCGTCGAGGTAGGCCCACTCATCGACCTGAGAACGCGCCACCCGCGAGGCAGCGCGAGACGGCGCAGTGATGGCGACCAGCACCAGGTAGGTCAGTACCAGTGAGCCGGCGGCGATCGGTGCCCAGTTCGGCAAACGCCCGGTCAACGTCAGACCCAGGGTTAGGCACAGGCCGCTGAACAACACCGCCAGGGTCAGTGCACGGCGGCGGGAGGCCAGCCGGCGGTATGGATCCTCCCGGTCGTAGTCGTCCTGCCCGCCGCCGAACTGGTCGGGAAAGTCAGCATCGACCGGGGCGAGTGATCTCATCGCCCCATGGAACTTGGCGGCGGACTTGCGCTGGGTGACCTGGTCATGGCGGCGCAGCCAGACTGGAATGAGGACGGCCGCCCACAGGGCAATGATCACTACATAGATCAAGCCCGTCACGCCTCGTACGCTAGGGCGAAATTGGCGTATTTACGCGCATGCGGGGGTTTGCGAGCCTGGCGTGTCGCAGGATGAGCCTGTGACGAGTGGGGCTGTGGGCATCTTGCGGGGTCCCTCAGCCACCCCGCGAGACTCGGTAGGCCTCAAGAACACCATGAGGAAAATCCCCCGCAAACGCCACATACGTGAGGTGATCGCGCCATTGGCCAGCGATGTGCAGGTAGCCCGGGCGCTCGCCTTCCAGGCGCAGACCTAACTTCTCGGCTACCCGACGCGACGGAAAATTTTCCGGCCGGATATTGACCTCGATGCGATGGAGCCTCAGGTTGTCCAGGCAGTAGTCCAAGGACATCGCCACGGCCGTGGGCATGAGTCCACGGCCGGCATAGTCCTGGTCGATCCAGTAGCCGATGTGAGCCCCACGCATGGAACCGCGCGTTATGCCGCCGACCGTCACCTGGCCGATCAAATGACGATCGAATTCGATGGCCCAGGGCAGAGAGCGACCTTCGCGAGCATCCGTTCGCAACACGCGAACCATTGCCCCGAATGAAGGAATCTGCTCCCCGTCGGTCAGCCCCTCTGGCGGCAGCGTCGCCTCCCACGGTTGCAGCCACTCGTGATTGCGTCGGCGCACCTCACGCCAGGACCGAGCGTCACGGATGCGCAGCGGACGCAGAGTCACCCCGTCAGCGGTAAGGGTGACCGGCCAGGTCACGGCAGATCAGCGACGAACTGCCGCAGCCAGGCAATCAGGTCTGGTCCAAGGTCATCGCGCTCAGTTGCCAGAGTGATGACCGACTGCAGGTAGGACAGGCGGTCACCCGTGTCATAGCGACGCCCAGTGAAGAGCACGCCGTGGACTCCGCCACCGGCCTCGGCGGGCATGGTCGCAAGCACTCGCAGGGCGTCGGTGAGCTGAATCTCGCCACCACGACCCGGTTGGGTGCGCTTGAGGATCTCGAAGACGGCCGGGTCGAGGAGGTAGCGACCGATTACGGCGTAGTCACTGGGCGCCTCCTGCGGATCGGGCTTCTCGATTACGTCCGTAACCTGGACGACGCCTGGATCCTCGGTCACGGCGACCGCTGGGCAGCCGTATAGGGCGATATTCGCGCGCGGCACCTGCATAAGGCAGAGCACCGACCCGCCAAAACGATTGCGCACCTCGATCATCCGGGGCAGCACCGGGTCGCGCGGATCAATCAGGTCATCGCCCAGCAGTACGGCGAACGGCTCGTTGCCCACGTGGTGCTGTGCGCAGAGCACGGCATGGCCAAGTCCGAGCGGATCTCCTTGGCGCACGTAATGGATGCGAGCCAGGTCAGTTGATTCCCCGACTAGGGCTAGGCGATGGTCGTCCTTCTTGGCGCGGAGCACCTCTTCGAGCTCCAGATTTCGGTCGAAGTGATCCTCCAGCGGACGCTTGCTGCGTCCGGTGATGAACAGCACGTCATCGATGCCCGCGGCCACTGCCTCTTCGACCACGTACTGGATCGCGGGCTTATCGACGACCGGGAGCATCTCCTTGGGAGTGGCCTTGGTCGCCGGCAGAAAGCGCGTGCCAAGGCCAGCCGCTGGCACCACCGCCTTGCGAACTTGATCTGCGCTCACCCCCCGACCTTAGTCACGCCAACGGGCGAGAATGCATCTATGACCGCGCCTGACGCCCCCCGTCAGAGGCATGCCAAAGCTCAGGCACGCACGCGCATCCGTGACCAGCGAAAGGCCATCCCAGCGGCCCAACGCGATAGCGATGCAGCCGCCATGGCGATGACCCTTGCACAAGCAGACCTGCCGATTGCATCAACCACGGTGGCGGCATTCATGTCATTGCCCAGCGAACCCCAGACCCACCCGTTGATCGAACTCTGCCAGTCACGCCGATGTCAGATTCTGATTCCTGCGGTACGCGGGAAGCATCTGGATTGGATGGTTCTGCCGCCGGATGGAGCGCAGTTCAAGACCGGGGTGCTCGGCATTTCAGAAGTATTGGGCGCGTCCGTTGGCCAAGACGCTGAGCCTTTGCAGAACTGCAGTCTCGTCTTCGTGCCCTGCCTGGCCGTGAATGGAGCTGGCCGACGACTTGGACAAGGTGGCGGCTACTACGACCGGATACTCGCGGCACTAGCGCCAGCAGCGCAGGGGGGCCCGCTGCTGGTCGGCGTTTGCTTCGCGCACGAGTGCGGTATCGAAATCCCAGTCGAGCCGCACGATGCTGCACTCGACGGCTGCCTAACCGGCGCTGGGCTGCACTGGTTCGAACGGACCTAACCAGGCAACAGCGTCAGCCGGTCGGCACCGGACTTTTCAACCGCCGATCGGCTGAACGCCCAGGGATACTGCTCGCCGGTCAACCACGCTTGCACCTGATCGTCGTAGTTTGCGTGAAACGCGTGCCCGCTAGCGCCGGTCAGATTGACCCAACTGCTGTTGTCGAAGTCGTTGAGGTCTACCACCTGGCGCATGCTGGGCACCCAGTCGACCCCGTAGCCGTTCAGCGGTGTCCATCCAGTGGCATTGACGATCGACTCTCCACCGGCCGTCGCGTAGGGACCGCGATTGAAGAGCCATTCAATGGGCGCAATGCCACTGCTGCCCAGGGTCTGGTTCACCAATTCGAGTTGATGCAACTCACCCCAAGACCAACCTGCCGGATCGGCGCCCTGGCGATCCTGCAGGTCCACGAGTGCTGCCGCCAACGATGCCTGCAGGGTGGTATCGCGATCCTGGATGCCCGGCTGGGTGCGATCGTCCCACCACGAATTCCGGGGCTCGTCCCAGATGTTCTGAATGACCTGCCAGTACCGATCGCCGCCGCTGGCCTTGATGATCTCGGTATCCGCCGCCGCGTCAAACATGCGAGCGACCATCTGACTCCAGGTTGCATTAAAGACTGCTGCCGCCGCAGCGTTGGTCCCGGTATCGCGCGGTTGCGTGAAATCCCAATCGGTAAGCAGTTGCTGAGCCTGTTGGAACTGCTGGAGTTGGTCGGGTTCGGTCAGGGCAGTCGGTGCCTTCAACTGAGCAAGGTGCGGTGCGAGGAAGGCACCTAATTCATTCCAGGAATCCATCTGGATCGCCCGCATCTTCTCCGGCGTGAACTCCTCACCAGCCTCGATCACCGCTTCGATTCGATCGACGATGCGCTGCGAGCGCGAGCCGTAGGCCCAATCATCGGTGAGAAAGAAGGGATAACCGGGTCCGATGACTGCCTGGTTCGCCGTGACAATCCAGCCCTGCGGCGGATCGAAGACGGACGGCAGCGCCGTGAATGGAATCGTGCCCTGCCAGTGGTAGCGGGAGTACCAACCAGGAATCGGCCACTTGCCGTCATAGCCAACGCGAATCGGAATCACGCCAGGCGACTGGTAGCCAATGTGTCCATCAACGTCCGCGTAGAGCAGGTTTTGCGCAGGGACGGCCAGCTTGGTCGCGGCCTGACGAAAGTCCTCCCAATTCTGCGCGGTATTGAGCAGGTCGAACGCATCAAAGGTTGGTGACGGCTGCAGGGCGGTCCAACGCAAAGCGACGCCGTAGCCCGCGCCACGCGGCGGCTGCACCTCTTTGGTCGCCATCGACCCGGGCGCCGGTACCGGCGCGTCGGCGCCGACCGCGGTGTACGTGTCGATGTCTGCAACGTCGGAGATGATCGGCCCATCCACGGTGCTGCGCACCGTGATGGTGACCGGGTCGCCGCCGGCAACACGAATGACTTCCTCGCGTTCGACGAGGGGAACCTGCACCCCGTCGAGGAGATAGGTCTGGCCAGTCACCTGATGCAAAACCAGATCGGTGACGTCCGGGCCCATATTGGTGAAGCCCCAGGCAACTCGGTCGTTGTGACCGATGAAGACACCGGGCAAGCCCGCCATCGTCCACCCAGCGACGTCGTAGTTGCACGGTTCGGCATCAGCCGCACCAGCAGTAGGAGGCAAACAGTGCAGGCCCGACTGGTACCACAGACTGGGCATCGCTGGGGCCAGATGCGGATCGTTGGCGAGCAGTGGCTTGCCGCTGGCGGTGTGGGCTCCGCTGACTGCCCACGAGTTCGAACCGATGCCCTCGCCCACGGGCGCGAGCCAGCCGTCCAACGCATTGACACCCGCGCGCACCCGCGCCATTGCAGCGACCATTCCACCACTCGCCGCGACGCGCGGACCGGCAACTGCCCCGCCGACCGTTGCGTTCTGGTCGAACACGCCCGCCACCACGGTTCCTTCGGTGACGATCGGTTGATGACGGTTGAAGGGGTAAGGAGGAAAGAGCTCCTCGGTCTGTTCGACGCCTACCGCCGCGGACATCACCGACCGGTAGATCTCGTCCTCCATGTTGCCGCGCAGATCCCAAGCAAGTGCCTTCAGCCAGGCAACTGACTGCACCGGCTTCCATGGTTCTGGTCGATAGTCCGGATTCTGTAGAGCGAGGACGGAGTACTCCAAACTCAGTTCCCGTCCAGATCGTCCAACAAGGTAGGCGTTCACGCCTGCTGCATAGGCATCCAAGATCCGACGTGAACGTTCGGAAAGTAGATCAAGTTCCTGCTCGGCAATGCGCTCCCAACCGAGCGTCCGAATGAATGCGTCAGTGGAAACCTGACTTGGGCCGAACATTTCCGACAGGCGCCCCGCAGTGATGTGTCGGCGCACATCCATCTCCCAGAAACGATCCTGCGCATGTACGTAGCCCTGCGCGAAGAACAGATCCTCAAGCGTGCTGGCATAGATCTGCGGGATTCCACGCTCGTCACGGATGACGTCGACCTCGTCAACCAAACCTGGCACGCGAAGTTCGCCGCTCAACTGCGGATAGGACGCCCGTACCGTGCTAACCCCGTACCACCCTGCACCCACCAGGGCCGTTGTCAGCATCACCACGAGTACTAGGAAGACGATGAGCAGAGCCTTCACCCAGCCGCGCATGCCCCGAGAGTAATCATGGGGCCAAACGACCCGAGCCCACCCGTCAGCAACCACCAGGGCAAGCCGAAGGCCAGCAGGCAGGCGACCACCATCAACAGGACCGTGCTAGCACCGAGTCGGACGCGGCCGGACTGCAGTTGAAGGTGCACGCGCCAGGCAAATCCCGAGTAGGTCGTCAGCGCGCCACAGAGCCCTACCAAGAGCACTGTGCGAAGGTCACCACTGGTGCAGGGCGCAACTACTCCCGCCAAAGCGGAGCCACCAACGTTGACCGCAAGAAGCCCCCAGGGCATACCGTCCGCACGATTGGGTAGGTGCGTTTCAATCACCGCACGCAGGACGGCACCGAAGGCGCCGGCCAGTGTCACGAGCAGCACCAAAGTCATGTGTTGCGCTTTCGACGGATGAGATATCTCGCCGCAAGAAGCGCACCGAGACGAACGGCCATGGCTCCAAGAACCAGCGTGGCCGAGAGATAGACCGCTGCCGCTAGCAGCCGGCCGCTATCTGCCAGCACCACGGTCTCTAGGGCGAAGGCGGAGAATGTGGTGAACCCGCCGAGAAAGCCCGTCACCAGCAGGGCCCACCATCGAGCCTCACGCGGTCGCCCTGCGATCAGCCCACCCACCGCACCGATCAAAAGGCACCCAGTCAGGTTGATTACCAATGTTGGCCAAGGGAAGCCAGTTCCCAGGAGCGCATCCCAGTTGGCCACCAGGTCGAGTGCAAACCGTGCTAGGCAACCCGCCGCTCCACCTAGCGCCACCAGCCCCATGACCGTCGCAGGTAGGCCTACCGGGGCAGGACCAACCGGGGCATGGCGACGCATGGCCGAAGGCTAGGCGTTAGCACTCAGCGTCATTGAGTGCTAACATCACCTATCGCCTGTTTTCGGAGGATCTGTGCCCACCTATGAGTACCGCTGCCCCAGTTGTGAGGGCACGCACGAGGTCGTTCAGGCAATGTCCGATCCTTCTTTGACGGTGTGCCCGTCCTGCGGTGCTGAGGGCCTTCGCAAAGTTTTTGCGAATGTCGGCGTCGTATTCAAGGGCTCAGGTTTCTATCGGACGGACTCGCGCAAGGAGAGCAGTTCTGCATCGAGTTCCGGATCGAACTCCGGATCTAGCTCGGGCAGCAGCACGAGTTCAAGCGGTTCCG
>JAGWVT010000087.1 GCA_018970765.1 Actinomycetales bacterium | reverse complement strand
GGGGGGGGGGGTCCTCCCTGCTTGGCAACGTTACGGGGGTAACGCTATGAGTCGGGCTCGCAGATTTGGTCAGTTGACGATTGATGGTGACGCGCGATGTGTCACCTTGGATGGAGCCCCGGTCCAACTCACCCGAACTGAGTTCGACCTGCTGGTAACCCTGGCGGATCGAGCTGGTGCGGCAATCAGTAACCGGGATCTGCTGGAAGCAATGTGGGATTGCGAATGGCGCATCGACACCACGCCGTTGCAGGTGCATGTCAGTCGGTTGCGCAACAAGCTGGGTGAATCGGGGTCGAAGCCGCACCACATCGTCACGGTGCGTGGTTTCGGCTATCGCTTCGATCCCAATCCGATGGGGGACTATCAGGGCAGCAGTCTTTTGGAAGGGCATGAGGTCACCGAAGTGGTGCTCCGGTATGACCACAACCTCCTACTGCGAGAACTGCAGCCTCCGGTGATGGTTCTCGGATGGGACCCACAGGACATCATTGGCACCTACTTTGCGCCGGCAGGCGTGGACCGAACTTCAGTGCTCGCCTTCCTGCAACACCTGGGCTCGATCCCGGTCACCGGACTCAGCGGCCAGTTCCAAGTTGTCGCCAGGGACGGAAGCATGGCGCCAGTGCAAGCCAGCATCATCGTGGATTGGGACGAACACGGTGACTTAGACGGGCTGCACTGTCGCTGGTTGCTCCCCGTGAATGGCTAGGACGATAACTCGGGTTGAATGCGGGTATGGCTACCACAGTTGACGTGCTCGCTAAGAGCAAGTACCTGTCGCTGACCACCTACCGCAAGGACGGCTCCGCAGTTGCCACGCCGGTCTGGCTGGTGCGTGACGGGGATGCCCTGCTGATCACGACGCAGGGGTCCTCGGGCAAGGTCAAGCGCATCCGCAATAACTCCCAGGTCCTGCTGGCTCCCTGTGACGCTCGCGGGAAGCTCAAGGGTGATCAGGTGCTCGGTCAAGCATCGCTGCAGGACGCGCACCAGACCGAACGCACGACTGAACTTGTACGCAAGCGCTACGGGCTGCTCGGTTGGCTCCTGACCCGCCGCGGTGGCGACGACCGCCAGGGAATCAGCGTCACCCTCGCTTGAAGGTCACACCTTCCTGCGTCATGGCGGCCTCGATGCGCACGAGTGCGTGCGGGCCCATGCCATGCAGGGCACTCAGATCTGCCTTGGTCCAACCTTTGAGGTCGACCAATCCTGCGATGCCGTGACCGATGAGTGCTCGCCGGGCCGGAGCGCTAATACCAAGTGACTTCCAGAACGCATCCGACTCTGCGGGTACTCCGGCTGCTGCAGGAGCCTTTCGACGTTGCCTGGTTGATGCCTTCCTCGCAGACATCTCAGCGATCTCGTTGAGGCGGGCGCGCAGCAGACGCCGCAGCATGGCCTTGGACAGTGGCTTGCCCAGTGGAACATGAAGTGCACTCTTGGTTTGCTTGTATGCGGAAAGTTCGTCGGCGAACTGGCCAAGAATCGAGCCGCTGAAGGGGTAGTAGCCGACAAAGGCCTTGTTCGCCAGCAGCCCGGCCGCGATGCCGCCTTCGACTCGGAAGGCAGGCATGCCGTAGCTCACGACCTCCTGCACCCCGGGCAAGAGGTCAAGGATGCGCTCACGCATGACGAGCATCGTCTGGCGGTGTTCCGCTGGCGCAGCGTCGTAGAAGTGTTGCACGGGGTTCATCGCAGCGATTCTCCTGTCCTATGCAGTCATGACAGTGAAAGCCTCTCAGCCGTGAGTCTTCACCTGGCGGCGAACCTCGGTCAAGACTCGCTCGGTGTAGCCACCTGGTTCGTCTGCGCCTTCGCGGACCAGGCGCAGGGCCGCGATTATCGCAGGCGCGTTCATGGAGCCAGCGATGGGCACGTAGAGCGGGTCGTCAGAATTTTGCTCATCCACGATGAATGACATGCGCTGGAAGGCTTCGTCAATCTGCGCATCAGTCAGCACGCCGTGGAGACGCCAATTCGCGACCAACTGCGAGGAAATCCGCAAGGTGGCACGATCCTCCATCAGTCCGATGTCGTTGATGTCTGGAACCTTCGAGCACCCAATGCCCTGCATCACCCAGCGGACCACGTAGCCGAGGATTCCTTGAGCGGCGTTGTCGAGTTCCTGTTGCACGAGGTCCTCGTCGAGGTCTGCGGCAAGTGGGGGCATCAGCACCTGCTCGCGCCTGGTTCGAATGCCCGCTGCGGCAAGTTCGCGTTGGCGCTGCTTGACGTCGACGTCGTGGTAGTGCAGGGCGTGCAGGGTTGCTGCCGTGGGTGATGGAACCCAAGCGCAGGAGGCTCCGGCATTCGGATGGCCACTTTTGCGGTCCAGCATGTCGGCCATGCGATCGGGCGCTGCCCACATGCCCTTGCCGATCTGCGCTCGCCCGGGAAAATTCGCGGCTATTCCCAGATCTACATTGCGGTCCTCGTAAGCGAGCATCCAGGGTGCGGCCCGCATGGCCTCTTTGCCAAGGACTGGGCCGGCCTTCATCCAAGTGCGAATCTCATCACCGGTGCGATCCAGGAATCCGGTGTTGATGAAGGCCACACGATCGGCGGCGGCGTCAATGCAGGCGGCGAGGTTGCCGGAGGTGCGCCGCTCCTCATCCATGATGCCGATCTTGACGGTACCGGTTGGCAGACCCGCGATGCGTTCGGCCGCGGCAAGGATCGCCACGGCATGCCGAACCTCCGCCGGACCGTGCAACTTCGGTTTCACTACGTATACCGCGCCGGCGCGAGAGTTGCGCAGCCCAGCACCTGCCTGCAGATCGACGCGACTTGCGGTGATCGTGACGAAGGCATCAAGAATGCCTTCGGGGATTGGGGCGCCGTCTTGATCCAAGACGCTGTCGGTGTACATATGCAGGCCTACGTTGCGGACGAGGAGCACTGCCCGACCCGGCAGCACGACTTCGCTGCCGTCCGGGGCATGAATGACCCGGTCAGACTCCAGTCGGCGCACCCCGCGTCCGGGCACCGGCGCGGTCAGATCCCCCTCGAGCAACCCGAGCCAGTTCCGATACGCGGCGACCTTGTCCGCGGCATCGACAGTGGCCACAGAATCTTCGAGATCCACAATGGCCGTAATCGCGGCTTCGACGTTGACGTCACGAATACCAGCTGGGTCGCCGGCGCCTACAGCAGAGGTTGGGTCGAAGCAGATTTCAATCAGCAGGCCGTGATGGCGCAGGACGACGGTGTCTGGTGCGAGCGCGCGACCGCTGTACCCGATGAACTGGCGAGAGTCGGCGATGCCAGTTAGCGTGCCGTCACCGAGTTCGACCTGAAGTTGCGCGTCCTTGACGACATAGTGCCGTGCATCGCTATGTGAGCCGTCAGCCAGCGGCACGTAGCGATCCAAGAGATCGCGTACGTATTGAATAACACGATCGCCACGAGCCTGGTTATAGGGGCCATTAGGCGGTGCGGACCCCAGTGCATCGGTTCCGTAGAGCGCGTCGTAGAGCGATCCCCAGCGCGCGTTGGCAGCGTTCAGTGCATACCGGGCATTGGTTGCCGGCACCACGAGTTGTGGACCGGCCATTTCGCCGATTTCTGGATCGCAACCCTCCGTTTCAATCGCCAGTTCCGTCGGTTCGGCCACGAGGTAGCCAATCGACGTCAGAAAGTCGACTTGGGCAGCTACGTCCAGGAGCTGAGCAGGGCTGCGCTGGGCAACCCAAGCATCAAATGATTGCTGGAGTCGAACACGCTCGGCTAACAGTTCGGCATTGCGCGGCCCGAATTCGGTGACCAGGTCAGCGAGCCCTTGCCAGAGTGTGTCGGCATCAAGCTCGACGGCCGGCGCCAACTCTTGTTCGACAAAATCGACGAGGGCAGCATCAATCTGCAGGCGATGACGAGCGTGCTTGGCAGGGGTTGTCACATGGCCCACAGTAGGCGCGCAGCGATAGGGCGGGGGCAAGTTCCATGTACCTGACAATTGCGCCAGGGTGCGCAGCGCTACGGTTAAGCATGCCGCAAACCCTGTCTCTTGCACTTATTCCTGGCGATGGCATAGGCACCGAGGTGGTGGCCGAGGCGATGAAGGTCTTGACGGCCATCGCACCGTCGGCCGACCTCGACGTACAGACCACTGAGTACGACCTAGGTGCCCGCCGTTACAACGCCACTGGGGAACTGCTCCCCGACGCGGTGGTCGAGGAACTGCGGGGCTATGACGCGATCATGCTTGGCGCCATCGGTGACCCGTCGGTGAAGCCGGGGATCCTGGAGCGCGGCGTGCTGTTGCCATTGCGCTTCGTCATGGACCACCACGTGAATCTGCGCCCGGTGAAGCTGTATCCAGGAGTGACAGGTCCGCTGGCTGGCAAGGGCCCGGAGGACATCGACTTTGTCGTCTGCCGAGAGGGCACTGAAGGGCCGTACGTCGGTGCCGGGGGAACTCTTCGCAAGGGCACCCCGCAGGAGGTCTCCACGGAAGTCAGTCTCAACACTGCCTACGGAGCGGAGCGCATCATTCGTGATGCCTTCGACCGGGCAACGCGTCGACGTAACAAGGTGACGCTGGTGCACAAGACAAACGTGCTGGTCCATGCCGGTGACACTTGGCAGCGCACTTTCGACCGTGTCAAGGCCGAATACCCCGGGGTGCAGACTGACTACTGCCATGTGGACGCGGCAGCGATGTTCTTCCTGACCAACCCGGAGCGTTTCGACGTCGTCGTCACCGACAACCTCTTTGGCGACATTCTCACCGATATTGGGGCCGCCATCGGCGGCGGCATCGGGCTTGCGGCCAGCGGCAACATCGATCCCACTCGGACCAACCCGAGCATGTTCGAACCCGTGCACGGCTCAGCACCGGATATCGCCGGGCAGGGCAAAGCGGACCCAACTGCCACCGTGCTCTCGCTCGCCATGCTCCTCGACCATGTCGGCCAGCGCGAGGCCGCGACCTGGGTTGAGACAGCCGTTGCCGAGGATCTGGCCACTCGGGGGAGTGCAGCCCGCAGCACGGTCGAGATCGGCGATGCCCTCGCCGCTGCCGCCCAGTCAAAGGCGGGGTAGGCGTCCCGATCAGCCGATACGGTAGGGGCTTGCGAAGCGGTGACCGCTAACTTCGAGCGCCCGCGTATGAGGAGGAGCCATGACCGCGCCCGCCGAGTCCGCCACAACGACGTCGATGTGGCCGATCTCGGTAACGCCCAGCACCAATGCCCGCAGCGATGCCGAGCGCACCGCGATCCTGGCTGATCCCGGGTTCGGCAAGCACTTCACCGACCACATGGTGCGGGCGCGCTGGAGCGCCGATGGGGGCTGGCAGGACGCCGAAGTGGTGCCCTACGGGCCCTTGGTGCTTGATCCGGCAACGAATTTCCTGCACTACGGGCAGGCCATCTTCGAAGGTCTGAAGGCGTACAAGCATGCTGATGGCAGCATCAAGACGTTCCGTGCGTTGGAGAACGCAGGGCGTTTTGCTCGGTCGGCACGCCGGCTGGGGATGGCCGAACTGCCACCGGAGCTGTTCCTGGGGTCGATCGAAGCGCTGGTCCGCACAGACCGCGACTGGGTGCCGGATGGCCCGGACAAGTCCTTGTACCTGCGGCCCTTCATGCTGGGCACTGAGGTCGCGCTCGGCGTGAAGCCGTCCGCTAACTACGACTACCTGCTTATCGCGTCGCCGGCCGGTGCCTACTTCCCGCGTGGTGTGCATCCGGTCTCGGTGTGGCTCTCCGACGACTACGTGCGTGCAGCGCCCGGTGGCACCGGTGAGGCCAAGTGCGCGGGAAACTACGCCGCCTCGCTCGTCGCGCAGGCAGAGGCAGCGCAGCACGGCTGCGATCAGGTCGTCTGGTTGGACGCCGTGGAGCGTCAGTGGATCGAAGAGATGGGTGGCATGAACCTGTACTTCGTGTACGGGTCCGGTGACAGTGCTCGACTGGTCACACCACGGTTGACCGGCTCGCTGCTGCCCGGAATCACGCGTGATTCACTCTTGACCGTCGCCGTCGACCTAGGCCTGCGCGTGGACGAGGGGCAGATTTCGGTCAGTGAATGGCGAGACGGGTGCGCATCCGGGGCGATCACCGAAGTCTTCGCATGCGGGACGGCCGCGGTTATCACGCCCGTTGGGGAAGTGAAGTCCAGGAACTTGGGCAGTTGGCAGGTGGCCGACGGCGGTCCTGGCGTGGTTTCGATGCAACTGCGGCAAGCGCTGCTCGATATCCAAACCGGTGCCGTCCCCGATCGGCACAACTGGTTGCACACAATCTGCTGACAGTTCCGCCCGAGCCCCCACTTGCTGCCCGTGCGGCTGTCGGTTGGTTCCTAAGTGAGTGGCAGATATCTGTATATGAAGACGGAAATCTGCTACCGTGCAAATGTGCGGACCACGCTTGTGCTCAATGACGATCTGTATCGCGAGGTGAAGGTCCTCGCGGCCTCACGCGGGGTAACTGCCACGTCGTTGGTTGAAGAGGGTCTACGCGAGGTGCTGCGTCGGTACCGCTTACAGGATGCGCCGTCCCTACCAATGTTCGAACAGTTGAGTGAGGTCCAGCAGGCTATTGACCTCAATGATGGAGCTGCGCTGCGTGCACTCCTTGACGATCATGCATCAATCGTGAAGTGACCGGTGCGACAAACCCTGATCTGCCCGGATGTCAACGTGCTGGTGAATGCACTGCGGCCGGGTGGGGCTCAGACCGATCTCGCCCGCACGTACCTGCTCGGCGGTGAGACGCCGGCCAAGGTCTTGCTTCCTGATGTCTTGGTGTGAATTCGACATTCAAGGTGATGAAGTCGTTGACGCGTACCTCATCGCTGGCGCTTGGGATCTGGGTGCGCAGTTCCTGACGTTTGATCGCCGGCTCGGGCGCATTTCAGGCGAGCTCGTCACAGTGATCTGAGCAGCACCGTGATCGGCCCCTGCTTTGCCTTCGGGCGGCATTCTGGCCGTCCTCGAGGTGAAG
>JAGWVT010000086.1 GCA_018970765.1 Actinomycetales bacterium | reverse complement strand
GGCATGGTTTGGCACCTCGATGTCGGCTCGTCGCATCCTGGGGCTGGAGTAGGTCCCAAGGGTTGGGCTGTTCGCCCATTAAAGCGGTACGCGAGCTGGGTTTAGAACGTCGTGAGACAGTTCGGTCCCTATCCGCCGCGCGCGAAGGAACCTTGAGGAGACCTGTCCCTAGTACGAGAGGACCGGGACGGACGAACCTCTGGTGTGTCAGTTGTCCTGCCAAGGGCATGGCTGATTGGCTACGTTCGGAAGGGATAACCGCTGAAAGCATCTAAGCGGGAAACCCGCTCCAAGATGAGGGTTCCCACAGGGTTAACCTGGTAAGGCCCCCAGCAGAACACTGGGTTGATAGGCCGGACGTGGAAGCACAGTAATGTGTGGAGCTGACCGGTACTAATAGGCCGAGGGCTTGTCTCTTTTACTTTTGCATCGCGTCCACTGTGTGGTTCCCGGGATTCGGCCGGGAACATCACCTCCTACCAGAGGTGACTCAGCTGATATCTCAATAGTGTTTCGGCGGCCATGGCGAAGGTGAAACGCCCGGCTCCATTCCGAACCCGGAAGCTAAGCCCTTCAGCGCCGATGGTACTGCGCGGGAGACTGCGTGGGAGAGTAGGACGCCGCCGGACAATTTTTGCTGAGGCCACCCTGTTGGGTGGCCTCAGCCATTTCTGATAGACGTTTTCTTCATTGACAGGATGGCATCGTGGCTGACCAGCAAAGGGCACGTTCGGGAGGTTCGCGGCCTAGTGGTGGTGGGCGATCCAGTGGTGCTGGACGAGGGACGCAAGGCGCTGGAAAGTCCACAGGATCTTCAACTTCCGGAAGCCAGAAGTCACGCGGGTCGAGCCCGTCTCGTGGTAGCGGTGGGAAGTCGAATCTCGGCGGGGCTGGCGCGAATCGTGGAAGTGGGAAGCGGGTGACTGGGGCACGGCCTCCTGCTGGGCGTTCAAGTGTGGAAAAGCCCAGGTCGGCCGGGTCCGGTTCACAGCGCGGTGCTGGTGTGAAGGCGGCCGCGAGCAGTGCGGCCGGGCGGCGGGCAAGCACTGATCGACCGAAAACGGGTGCCCCCACTGGTCGGCGGTCAAGTGCCGTGAGATCAGGTGCATCGGACGCTGGTGCACAGCGCACTGGTAGGTCGAGCACTGGCCCACGACGCTCGGCAGCGGGCGGATCCGGTCGAAGCGATTCTTCGAGCCGAGTAAAGACAGAGCGTTCGGCGGGCCGACAGGCGCCGTGGGTTTCCGAGGACATAACCGGTGAGGAGCTAGATCGTCAGACGATCAACGAGTTACGTACGTTGCCAGACGGCCTGGCGTTGGCAACCGCGCGGCACCTAGTCGCGATCGAACAGGCGCTCGAGGATGAGGATTACTCGACGGCTCGGGCCCACAGTGACTACGTCCGTAAGCACGCCGGTCGTGTTGCGGCAGTGCGCGAGGCTTGTGCGATCGTCCACTATGCCGCTGGAGACTTCACTCAGGCCCTAGCTGACTTCCGCGCTGTGAGCCGTATGCGGGGAGGGAATTCCTACGTCCCCATCATGGCAGACTGCGAGCGCGGGCTAGGTAGGCCGCAGCGTGCTGTAGAGCTGCTGCGCGCATTCGAGGGACCGCAGCCGCGTGGTGGACAGGGTTCGGATGCTTCAACGCGTGTTGAAGGCCTGATCGTTCTCGCTGGGGCACGATCGGACATGGGTCAAGCGGATGCAGCGGTGCTTACCTTGAAGGTGCCTGAGCTGACCCGGTTGCCGGCCGGCACAGATCGAGCACGACTGCAATACGCCTATGCAGACGCCCTGCTGCGTGTTGGGCGTAGTACGGAGGCTCAGGAATGGATGGAACGCGCTGCCGGCTCAGACCTCAATGGGGCCACGGATGCCGAGGAACGCTGCCTGGAGTTGGCGGCGCTTAATCAATAATCGGTTGACTTTTGTCGAGCCACCGCCTGATACCCACCACTTGCGCCTGAATGCTTGACAGTTCCTCAAACTTTGCTTCAAGTGCTTCATTGGCGTAGAAATTGGGGTGTCGTGCCCGGTCCCGTTCTCGCACGAGCGCAACAGCGTGGTCGATGTCGGGATTCACCTGGCGTGCTTCGCGCACGGTTTCAACCCAATAATGCAACTCGGCCGCTGAGGCTGCCATCACCTCACTCACGTCGGTGACGGGGCCGAAGTGGCTGAACAAAAGTCGTGTAGGGCGCCTAGCGGCCATTTTGTCCATTGAATCTAGGGCAAGGTCCAAATCAAAGTCTGGCGGAGGTGTTGCGGGTCGCACCTCTGCCGTTTGCGGCACGAAGACCCCGGCTGCGTCTCCGGTGTAAAGGTCGCCCGTACTGGAGTCGACGAGAGCTATGTGATGGGAAGCGTGGCCAGGATTGTGAAAGATCTCAAGGAATCGCCCGTCTCCCAGATCAACTTGATCGTCACTGCCGACGCTGACAAGTCGTTCGGTCGGGGTTGGCTGTAATTCGCCAAACAGGCGATCCATGTCGGCGCCAAAGACCTGCCGGGCACTGTTCACCAGTCGGGTTGGATCCTGAAGGTGGCGCGCCCCACGCTCATGGACCACGACCTGTGCCTTCGGGTAAGAGGCGGCCAAGTCACCGACCCCGCCTGCATGATCGAGATGAATGTGCGTCACGACGATGGTCGCGAGGTCCTCTGGAGCAACGCCCAGCGCTTGTAGGCCGGCAATGACCGTGGGGGCCGATCGCGCTGTGCCGGTCTCAATAAGACAAGGCCGCGACCCGCGGATCAGATAGGTAGCGGTGATGCCGTCATGGCCACCCATGGCACTGTCCAACATAAAGACTTCATCGCCAAGGTCCTCGGTGTGCGTCACATGGGCATTCTGGGCATTTGTGGGTGGGTAGGCAAGGTTGCTTTCTGGCCGTCGCCTGGGCCGGGGAGGGGGAGGTGAAACGATTCGGCCGTGAGTGAGCCTCTGCCGCCGAGCGGAAGTCCCTATGAGTGGTTCCGGCGGGCCGATGCCCTGCTGGCGAGCGGGGATGCTGATGCGGCCCTGCAACTGCTCGATTGGCTCAGCGATGTCGAACCACCATCGCGCGCGGTCCTGGAGCTTCGGGCACGCGCGGAATTCGATACACGCCGCTACACGCGCGCAGCGGCGACTTTCGACCAAATTGTTGCCTTGGCTCCCGATGATGACTATGCACATTTCGGGTTGGGCATGAGCCTTTGGCGACTTCAGCGGTTTGTCGAAGCCCGTGACCACTTGGCCATGGCGTTCGTAATGCGACCTGAACGCCCGGACTATGGCACCGCGTTGACACAGGTCAAGGCAACCTTACGGGCGCGCCAGGATGGTGGCCTTCCGCTGGATGGTCCGCTGCCAGCCCAGGAACGTTCAATTGATGGGCCACAAGGGTGGGCGGATGGATCCTGAGGAGGCGGTAACCGGTGGCATTGGGAGCGATGCAGATCCGGATTTCGACGTCATCTTGTTGGACCTTGACGGTGTCGTGTACATCGGCCCGCACGCGGTGCCCAGCGCTGTAGAGGCCATAGACCGAATCCGGATGGGTGGACGTCGTTGTTGCTTTGTTACCAACAACGCCAGTCGCACTCCCGAGCAGATCGCTGAACATCTAACTGAGCTGGGCATACCGACGACCGCTCAAGATGTGGTCACCTCATCAATTGCAGCTGCCGCGTACCTGGCGCGGATCCTGCCCAAGCAGGCTGCAGTGCTCGTCGTTGGGGGAAGGGGACTCCATGAGGCACTGCTGGGAGTCGGTTTGAGGCCGGTGGAGTCACTCAACGAGCAACCGTTGGCCGTTGTTCAGGGGTATGGCCCTGATGTGGCGTGGGTGGACCTTGCCGAGGCTGCCTACGCGGTGCAGTCAGGCCTACCGTGGATCGCAACGAATCTAGACCGGACCTTTCCAACCGCCCGCGGTATCGCTCCTGGAAATGGGTCGTTGGTTGGGGCCGTGGCTGCAGCTGCAGGTCGTGGACCCGACGTGGTCATCGGCAAGCCGGAGCCAGCCCTGATTCAAGAAGCGGTGCTACGCACGGGTGCCAGTCGACCGATCATGGTGGGAGACAGATTGGACACCGATGTGGCTGCCGGCAGCCGCGCGGGCATCCCCACCCTGTTGGTACTGACTGGCATTTGCAATGCTGCTGATGCAGCATCTGCACAGGGAGACCAGCGGCCCACCTACGTGGCCGAGGACCTCAGCTGCCTGACCTCCCCGGCGGCCTGGCGTGCCGAGGCTCGCCGGACCGGTAGCGTGCAGCCGTAAAGGAGGCGACATGCAAGACGACGTGCGCGGGTATGTGTCCGCTGCCAGTGGGATGACCGAGGCGGCGGCGGATCGCGCTAAAGATTTGGCGGCCCGCCTGTTGGCTCAGGGGTTGCAGTGGTCGGCCAAGGCGCCAGAAGTGCTTGAAAATATTCAGCAGGCGGCTGATGGTCTGTTGAGCGGTCAGCGACTTGACCCAGCAGCTTTGGCGACGGCCGTCCGCGAGCAGGTTGACTTAGCGATCGGCCGGAGCAGCCTGGTCCGCGAAGAAGAGCTTGCGGCACTTCGTGCTCAGGTCGTTCGCCTTGAAGGGCGACTGGACAGCCTGGTTCGCGAGATGGCCGAAAAGGTTGCGGCCTTGGGGTCCTCTGCGGGTGCGACGAGTTCAACGCCACCTGCCACTGAGCACCGAAGCGGCTCGGCTGACGGTGGCGCAGATGCTTGGAGCCGTAATGGATAGCAGCAGCGACGATACGGAGGTGATGGCTCCCACCTCCGTCATCGCAGGGGAGTTGCCGCTTGCAACCTGGCAGGCCACTGGGGATGCCGAGGTGGATGGTGCTCTCGGCCGGATGCTTGGCCTCGGTTCCATGACACTGGCTGAGCAGGCCGAAGTTTTTGACGGCATGCACCGCAGTCTGCGTGAACGTCTCGTCAATGCTTCGCCTTCGTCCACAGATGGTGGAACATCCGCTGAACCAGGATCCAGCGAATTCGGCTGAGTGAGTATCGGCATGACCCTTAGGCGCCTGGACGCCGAACTCACGCGACGTGGGCTGGCTCGTTCGCGTGAGCACGCCCAGGTTCTGATTGACGAGGGGAACGTGCTTGTTCGTGGTGCGGTTGCTCGCAAGGCCGCCACGCGGGTTGACGATGGAGATCCCATCTTGATCTCCGAACTTGCTGAGCATTCCTGGGTGTCACGGGGTGCGCACAAGTTACTGGGTGCGCTTGACACTTTTGCGCAGCTGCGAGTCGAGAACCGCTACGCGCTCGACGCAGGGGCATCCACTGGTGGTTTCACGGAAGTGCTGCTCACTCGGGGAGTCGCGGGAGTCGTTGCTGTCGACGTCGGCTACGGACAGATTGCTTGGTCACTGCGCGAGCACCAGCGGGTGCACCTGCTGGAGCGGACGAACGTACGTCATCTAGAAGTGACCCAATTGCCATGGCGCCCAGATCTGATCACTGGTGATCTGTCTTTCATCTCCCTGGGCGTGGTACTTCCAGCTCTCGTGGGATGTATGACGCCCGAGGGTGATCTATGTCTGCTAGTCAAGCCGCAATTTGAGGCAGGTCGCGAACACGTAAAGCGTGGCGTCGTGCGTGACCCGCAGCAACATGGAGCGGCAATTGCCAATGTTGCGCGCACGGCCGAAGCTCACGGCTGTTGGGTGATGGGTGTCACGGCAAGTCCGCTGCTTGGGCCAGCCGGCAATCGCGAGTTCTTTATTTGGCTGCGTCGCTCACTTGTCCCGCCCGTTGAGGTGCTCCGCGGTGGCGCCCTCGACTCTGCCATCCTGGCTGTTGTGAGCGAGGTGCGCGGTGACTGAGCCGGGTCAAATACTGATCGTTGTCAACACCCGTCACGACAGTGCTCGCGTATTGGCTGCCCGCGTGGCAGGTGAACTTCGAGCTCGCGGTTTGCACGTGCGTATGGCGGCCGACGATTGGCAGGCTTGGGCCGGTGAACCGAAGGATGTCGTCCAGGTGCCAGCCGATGAACGTGCTGCAGACGGCTGCGAGTTGGTCGTGGTCCTGGGGGGTGACGGCACGATCCTGCGCGGTGCAGAGCGAGCGCGCGCCAGCGGCGTGCCGATTCTTGGAGTTAACCTCGGTCACGTTGGCTTTCTCGCCGAAGCCGAACCTGAAGACGTGCAAGCGGTGGTGGAAGCGATCGCGGCTCGGCGCTGGCACGTTGAGGAACGTATGGCCCTGGACGTGCGGATCGAGGCACCAGGGGTTTCCGGCGATCAGACCTGGGCCCTGAATGAGATTTCATTGGAGAAGCAAGCTCGCGAGCGCATGATCGACGTTGTCGTTGATGTTGACGGACGACCGTTGTCGCGATGGGGCTGCGATGGTGTGGTTGCTGCGACACCTACCGGCTCAACTGCCTATGCATTTTCCGCTGGGGGACCGATCGTCTGGCCAGAGGTCGATGCGTTGCTCCTTGTCCCCCTGAGTGCGCACGCGCTGTTCTCGCGACCACTCGTTGTTGGGCCGGGTAGCGTCATCGGTTTGGAATTAGCCAGTTGGAGTAACGCCGTCCTTGCGGCCGACGGGCGTCGTCTGTTTGACCTGGCTGGTGGAACACGGTTACAGGTGCGACGCAGTCCCGACCCGGTGCGGTTAGCTCGACTGGCAGACGCTCCGTTCACTAACCGACTCGTTGCCAAGTTCGATCTGCCTGTGGACGGCTGGCGGGGAGGCAGTCGGTGATCGAATTCATCCGCATCCAGGGGCTCGGTGTTATCGATGATGCCGAGATCCAGCTCGATTCGGGCTTGACCGTCTTGACGGGTGAAACCGGGGCCGGCAAGACCATGGTGTTAACCGGCCTTGGACTGCTGGCTGGAGAGCGAGCTGATCCGGCAAGTGTGCGGCACGGGTCTGGCAATGCGGAAGTTGAGGGAGTGTGGAGTCTGGATTCCCTTCGCTGGGAACAGGCAGCCGCAGCCCTGCGTGAGCGATTGGAGGAGGCCGGCGCCAGCATTGATCTGGAAGTCGGGGCTGAAACGGAGATCATGCGATTGGTGGTCGCTCGCAGTGTCGCCGACGCGGGGCGTAGCCGTGCGATCCTGGGCGGGCGGACCGTCCCTATTGCCGTACTTCAGGAGGTTGCTGACTACCTGGTGACCGTG
>JAGWVT010000085.1 GCA_018970765.1 Actinomycetales bacterium | reverse complement strand
TCAGGTCACCGTGATGTGGGTGGGGCTCGGCTCCACGAACCGCACCGGCACGGACAGTCACAACATCGGTTTCGGTGGGCTCTATACAGTCTTCAATGAGGAGAACGGGCAGGCAATCCAGAAGGGGGCCTCCTGGTACGACCTGGGGTTGACCCTGAACAACGCGAACGCCTTCAACGGTGGTGAAGGCTTCAACAACCTGACGGCCACCTACCAAGGCACCGGTGGCACCGACATTTCCACAAATAATCAAAACGGATTTGTGCTCACCAACTGCGTCGTCACCAACGACGGCAGCATCCTCCCGGGGCCAAGTGTCCTGACTCCATATAACTCTGGGCAATGGACCTCAGGGCCCGTCTACACCGCGAACCAACCGCTCTGCGCCGCCTGGGCCCCCAATGGCACATTCGTGCCTTACACGCAAGGCACCAGCTCGCAGTTCACCACGCAGGCCGCCCAGCAGTATTCGGGTGGTAGCTATTCCGTCATGACCGAGACCGGCAAGCCGGTCACCGTAGCCCCCACGCTTTATGCCCTCGCTGGCAGCGGAACGGCGGCAATCACGAGCGCGTACTACACCAACAACATGGGTGGTTCGCCGACCTTGCCCATTAACCAGGCAAGTAGCGGTGCTTGGGTCGGTCAGGACCCGCAGACCCTCCAGTGGTTTGTGGCAAACCTGCCCTTAGGCACAGTGAACGTCTATCTCAACGGGCAACTCGTCGCCAGCTATCCGCCGTAACCCACGGCCTGAGCCACGGCCCTTGGGGCGGCCTTGAGTAGGGCGCGAGCTACGCAGATAGCCTTTGCTGCAGGCCGGATGAAACTCCGATGGAGGCAGGTCTTTGGAGTGCTCGTCCCAGGGTCGCTAGCTCAATGGTAGAGCTGCGGACTTTTAATCCGTAGGTTCCGGGTTCGAGCCCCGGGCGACCCACCCAAGTCGGTGTCCTATCTTGGCACGGAGTGACGGTCACGTAGCTGATGGACATCGAGTAGATCTTGTTCGCGACCTGAGGCCTCTTTCATGCGAATGAGGTCTTCGTATCCGACCACCCACACAGTGACGCCACCCGCATCCGCTTTACGGGCACGAGATCGCATCTGGTCGTAGTCAGCGGCGCCGGGAACATCGTTGAGGAAATCAAGGGGTCCGGCATCGGTGTCCATGGTGAATGACGCACCGCTGATGAGCACCCGAGGATCTGTCGGATCAATCTCCGTAGTAGCTCGTACATAGCCGTGGGCGATAACGGCCCAAGCCCCAATCGTGAGGTAGTCAACCCGATGTCGATCAAGCACCTCAAAGATGCGGGATGGATTGAAGGTCACTCCTCGGTGGCCTTGCCTACTAGTTGCGAAGCGAATGCACATAGGGTGAAAGCCTGCTGGAGTCGTTCACCTGCCTCTGTGGCGAAGTGCGCGTCCACCTGCAGCGTTGCCATGGCTTCAGGATAGGCCATTTCGGGCTATCAGTACCTGCTGCTGTCAATGTCACGCGGCCAGCCCGTCACCTGCGCACGCAATGCCATCAACAACTCCTTCTCCATGCCACCAGGATCCCCGATTTCGTGGGCAGTCCTTCCTGAGTCACGGGAGCCGATTCGCGGGCATTTCTCGAAAGTCTCGTCGGACGGTTTACATCGGATGTGCCCTGGGTTAGGGTCATATCTATATCACGGCCCACTGCACTTGGGCCGTGACCCCAGTGCCAGGGTGGTGCCGCATCCCACGGGCATCACGTCACATCCGAAAGGGCTTCCATGAAGCGCATCATGATCGCAGCCTGCACAATCGCCGTTGCCACCTCGTTGGTGGCGACTCCGTCGTTGGCGGTAACGCATGCGACGCCCGCGGGTGTACCGGCAGCGGACGGGGACATCGGGGCGATCTACGTGCCGGCGGATGACCTTTCTCAGGACGCCGATGCCCTTGCGCAGCGATTGCGAGACAAGATGCCGTACATCAGTCAGGCTCCGACGTTGGTGGGTAACGATCTGGTCTGGACGGTCAATGTCTCCCCGATGCGCCTCAAGGCGAAGAAGGGCGTCTCCCTCCTCGATCGCCTTGGTGGGCAAGTCACAATCAGCAAGCCCGGGGTCGACATCGCGGGGATCGCCTTTGAGGGTGATTCGGCAGGCAAGGTCCTGTTCTCCAAGACTGTGGCCTCCCGATCCATCACCAAGGACGGGGATCAGCAGGTGCGCGTCACCCTGCCAAAGGACGTTGCAGCGCAGTTGCGCTCACTGCCAAAATCCAAGTTGATCCATCGGGTACTGGTTTCTATGTGGAATGACAAGGACACCAATGCGGCTACGCCGGGTCACGACCGGCGTCAGCTGACGAACACGCTGATTCCCCCCGCGATCGCTGATTACCTTGCCAGTCGCCGAGCGACGGTCAAGCCGGGGAGCACCCGCCGCGCCGCAGGTGACATCATCCGCCGTTCCCAGGGGACTAACACTCCAGGCACAATCGTTATCTACAACGGTTCGCCCTTCAACCTCAGCGTCGCAGGTAACGCCGTGCAGTGCCAGGTGCCGTTCAGTTGGCTTGGTGGTGGTGCAAACACGCTGGCGTCGAATACCAGCATGGAGCTTTTTGGCGTGTCTCAGGTGCAGGGAAATAGTGGGACGAGTTACTGGTACCGACCTGCGAACGGGGTTAACGCCGCCGCCCAGAAACCAGGAGACGCCGTTTCTTCGGCAGCGCTAGATGCGCTGGCCGAGGGTTCTCTCGTCAAGAACATCACTGGCAGCTTCGCCAAGGGGCTTACCGTCACCTTTTCTTCGTTCGCAGCGGGCCTGGTCCTCGATGGCGTTTTTGGAGCGATCGCTGCCATCTCTAGTGGGAACAACCAATGCGTTGATGCTGGCAGCGCCATGACGTTCGCGTGGTCGAATGCGAGCGTCGGTGCGAATCAGACAACCGGTAACGTCAACTACTGGGTACCTTCCTTCAACCGTACGTCAAACATGATGGGAGTCCCGGCCACGTCGATTCCCGTGGTTGCTCCCGGTTCCCCGTTAACCGGATACAACGCAACCAGTGCTAACGGGCTTGCGGCCTCACCTGCGGTGCTGCAACGTGAACTGGGCCTGGGTGGCACCATCACATTGGCGACGAGGAACACTGGTGCTAAAGGTGCCCCCGTTGGAAGCAGTTGCGTCTACACCAACCAGCAGGTTGGAAATCCGTCGTCCTCAAATCCGAACTCGCAGTACGGGTCGTCGTCCCTGGGCGGCGGCTCCACCGCCTATTGGGGACCGTGTGTGAACACGACCGTGAACACCAAAGCGGACTACAACGCAACCAACTACAGCGTCAGCGGTCCTGGAGAGGACTTGATGAACCGGGGCGTGACGCTGATGATCGGATACTCCACGACGGCGTATTCCACCGCGGGCCCCTCCCCCGCAGCGCCCCCGACGACGGCCGCTTCAGCTGCAGCTTGCGTGGGGACTGCGGCACCGTGCGCCTACCTGCAACCCTCATCAGGCGGTGCACCACCCGTGGTTGGTTGCACGCCAGGTACTTGGAACATGCTCACGCCGTGGAGCGGCACGAACCCTTCCATGAATCTGTCGAGCCCACCGAGTGCCTACAACGCATCCAGTGTGCTGAACACGCAGGTCGGGTTCACCGGGGTCACGGCCACGGGCAGTCCGGTCACGATGTTTGCCCCGGCCAACCTTGGTGGATCGGTCACATCATCGTTCTCACCAAGTGCGGTGAACGTGTGGCAGATGTCACCGGCGAACCTCGCAGCGGTCCAGCAGGCTCTGGGTGGCGCGGGTGGGTACGTCACGCAGTGGTTGTGTGTGATGACGGCCAAGTCGTCGATCCCCTCAGGTATCCCGGCATCGTCCACCGCCATGAACCTCGGCTGGTACGGGGTACCGGTCATTGTGCCCATCGATAATCCCGCCGGCAACGTCCTTTCACCACCGGCCTAGGCGTAGGAGGCACCTTGTCGATACACATCATTGTGTATCGACAAGGCGTGTCGCGTACGAACATCGATCTGCAAGACGATCTTGTCTTGGAGGTGATGCAGGCGTTCGACTTGCCTACCAAGCGCAGCTCGGTTGAGTATGCGTCGCGTCGACTTCTGGACGCACGGCTGAGTGACGCAGATCTTGACGCAATGATGGGCATCGGTTGGGAGGGTGACCTCGACTCGCTGCGCGCGGATGGCTAGCTGGGAATTCGCTATCTCCACCCGCATGTGTTTGCGTCCCCGACAGCATCAGTCTCGGAGGGATTCGCCTTGGCTGCCGCGGGCATCAGGCGGCTGGTAGGCAGCCGTTGCCACCATACACATCTGATGTGTATGGTGGCAACGTGTCGCGTACCAACATTGACCTGCCTGACGAACTCGTTGACGAGGTAATGCGGGCGTTCGACTTGCCGACCAAGCGCAGTGCGGTCGAGTTCGCGCTGCGCCGACTCTTGGAGTCGCGACTGACGGATGCTGCTTTGGATGCGATGGTGGGCGTCGGCTGGGAGGGAGACCTCGAATCACTCCGCACGGATCAGTAGGAAGTCTTGACTCGCTACCTCATCGACAGCTCCATTTGGATTCCCATCCTGCGTGGTGACCGCACCCTGCGTGACAGGCTGCGACAGTTGCCCGGTGGTCCTGAGGCTCTACTCACGTGCGGTCCGATTCAGGCGGAACTCATCGCCGGACTGACCACGCGGAATGCAGATGCGATCTACGCGATCTGTCGAGGCCTTGCCTGCCTGTCTTTGCCTTCTGTGGATTCATTCATTCATGCCGGTCAGTTGAAGGCCCGTGCGCGACAGAAGGGTAGACCAGTTCGGGGAATCGCGGATTGCCTCATCGCCCTCATTGCAGCGGCTCATGTGGGCGTAGTGCTCATTCACCGTGATCAGGATTTCACGACCCTGGCCTCGCTGATGAATCTGGATGCGGATCACTGGAGTTCGTAGCGCTGCCGGCATTGACTTGAGCGGCAGCCTGACAACCTTGGATGTCACAGGGATTCGTCGGCCGCTGAACTGACCGTTGGCTGTTACTACGAATCCGGCTCGATGGAAAGGGTATTCTTCGCTCATCACTGTGCCCAGATTGCCTCGATCCTCGGCGCGTGAGTGAAGGAGTTCGATGTATCGCGCCGTCCCGGCCCAGGTCGACCTACCCGCCATGGAGCGGGAAATCCTGCAGATGTGGGATGCAGAGTCGGTTTTCGAGACCTCCGTCGCTCGCAGCGCGGACCGACCGTTGTGGGTGTTCTACGAGGGCCCACCGACGGCTAACGGCACCCCGGGCACGCACCATGTGGAGGCCAGAGCGTTCAAGGATGTGTTTCCGCGCTACCGAACGATGAAGGGGTACTACGTGCCCCGGCAGGCAGGGTGGGACTGCCACGGTCTGCCGGTCGAGCTGGCCGTGGAGAAAGAACTCGGATTCAACGGCAAGCAGGACATCGAGGCCTTCGGGGTCGCGGAGTTCAATGAGCGCTGCCGGGAATCGGTGCTGCGGCACGTCGGGGAGTTCGCCGAGATGACGCGACGCATGGGCTACTGGGTCGATATGGACAGTGCCTATTGGACGATGGACCCGAACTACGTGCAGAGCGTGTGGTGGTCCCTCAAGCAGATCTTCGACAAGGGCCTGCTCGTGCAGGACTATCGCGTTGCGCCCTACTGTCCGCGCTGCGGAACGGGCCTGTCCGATCACGAGATCGCGCAGGGTTACGAGACCGTGGTCGACCCATCGGTCTACGTGCGCTTCCCGGTGCGTGACGAAACATTCCTAGCCAAGTATCCGGGTGCAGCGCTGTTGGTCTGGACGACGACCCCCTGGACCCTCGTTTCGAACACTGCGGTCGCGGTGAATCCCAAGGCACAGTATGTGGTGGCTAAGACTTCAGCAGGTGAGACCTTCGTGGTGGCCGAGGATCTGATGTCACGGCTGCTCGGTGAAGACGCGGTGGTGCTCGATCGTATGCCCGGTACTGCCCTCGAGCGCCTGACGTATCAGCGACCATTCGAGTTCGTCGAGATTCCCGACGCGCATTACGTGATCCTTGCCGACTACGTCACCACCGACGACGGCTCGGGCCTGGTGCACCAGGCGCCGGCCTTCGGCGCCGAAGACATGGCCAGCTGCCGGGCCTACGGACTGCCGGTGGTCAATCCGGTTCTGCCGGACGGGCACTTCGCACCGGAAGTTCCCGAGGTCGGTGGCTTGTTTTTCAAGAAAGCCGATGAGCGCCTAGTCACCACATTGCGAGAAAACGGCCTGCTCTTCCTGCACTTGGACTACGAGCACGCATACCCGCACTGCTGGCGTTGCCACACACCGTTGATCTACTACGCGCAGCCGTCCTGGTATATCCGGACCACTGCGATCAAGGATCAACTCCTTGAGCAAAACGAACAGACGAACTGGTTCCCGCCCACCATTCAGTGGGGGCGCTACGGGGATTGGTTGAACAACAACGTTGATTGGGCACTGTCCCGCAATCGCTACTGGGGAACGCCGCTGCCCATCTGGCGCTGCCCGGAGGGTCACCTGCAGGCCATCGGCTCGCTTGCGGAGTTGGCCGAACGCAGCGGTGTTGACGCGGCTGAGATCGATCCACATCGACCGTTCGTGGATGAGATCACTGTGCCCTGTGCGCAGTGCTCGGCGACTGCAACGCGGGTGCCTGAGGTGATCGACTGCTGGTACGACTCCGGGGCGATGCCATTCGCGGCCTTGGGTTATCCGCATCGCAACGCGAAGGCTTTTGCCGCGCAGTACCCCGCGGACTTCATCTGCGAGGCCATCGACCAGACCCGCGGCTGGTTCTACACATTGATGGCCGTGGGCACGCTCGTCTTCGACCAGTCGTCGTACCGCAATGTTGTTTGCCTCGGCCACATCCTTGATGAAGAAGGCCGCAAGATGAGCAAGCATCTAGGCAATGTGCTTGAACCGATAGGTTTGATGGACGAGCACGGAGCCGACGCACTGCGCTGGTTCATGCTCGCCAGTGGCTCACCTTGGCAGGCCCGCCGCGTGGGGCACTCGGCTATCGGTGACGTCGTACGTAAGACGCTGCTGACCTACTGGAACACAGTGGCCTTCCAATCGTTGTATGGCCGGTTGGCCGAATGGACTCCGGCCACCGCGGCGCCCGCGCCGGCCGATCGTCCGGTGATGGATCGCTGGCTGTTGTCCTCGGCGCATCGGGTAGCCCGCGAGGTGGATGCTGCCCTGGAATCCTTTGACACCCAGCGGGCCGGACGCCTGCTCTCGGCTTTCAT
>JAGWVT010000023.1 GCA_018970765.1 Actinomycetales bacterium | reverse complement strand
GTGTGGGGCCGGCAGCCATGGCTGCCGGCCCCACACTTGGTGTAAAGCAGTCGAACTAGTTGCCACCCTCCATGAGGGTCACGGTGATCGGCGCGAAGTCCTCACCGGTCGTGTTGAGCCCCATTCCCGCGAGCTCAGCATCTGCCGCCATGGCGTAGTCCGGCGTGTAGGAACCGTCTGCCGGAGCGGCCGTCAGCACGGTGCTTCCCTCGAGGTTCTTGGTGTTGAGGGAGATTTCCACCGTCCGATCCCAAGCAGCGGGATCCATGACGCCGATACCGTTCGGTGATGGCCAGATCAACTTATTGACCTCGTTCATCATCCACAGCTGGTGGCTCTTGCCAAGCTTCGAGCCATTGGCCGTGACGATGTCGGCGCACTCCTCGGGATTGTCTCGGCAGTAGATCCAACCCTCGAGTGACGCGGTGACGAACTTCTGGGTGAGTGCCTGGTACTCAGGATCAGCCAGACGCTCCTCGGAGGCCCAGATGGCGTCCTGAAGCATGCCGACGCCAACCTCTTCGTAGGAGATCACGTTGAAGTCCTCCGGCGTGTACAGCTTGCCGGTCTCCGGGTTCTTGGCCTCGAGCAGCTGTGCGTACTCGTTGTAGGTCATTGCCTCGGCAGCATCGATCTCGCGGTTGAGCAGACCGAGCATGTCGAACTGCTGTGCCACGAGTTCCACGTCGTTGGCCGGATCCAAACCAGCCTGCGTCACTGCGGCGAAGACCTCGAACTCATTGCCGAAGCCCCAGTTGCCGATCTTCTTGCCCTTGAAGTCAGCCGGCGTCGCGATCCCCGAGTCGGCCCACGAGACCTGCAGGGTGCCAGAGCGCTGGAACACCTGGGCTACGTTCACGATGCCTGCACCCTGCTCGCGCGATGCGAGAGCCTTGGGTACCCAAGCAATGGCGAAGTCGGTGTTGCCCTGTGCCAACTGGGTCTGCGGGACGATGTCGACGCCGCCTTCCAAGATGGTCACATCAAGGCACTGCTCGGCGTAGAAGCCCTTGTCCTTGGCCGCGTAGTAGCCAGCGAACTGTGCCTGGGCGAACCACTGCAGCTGCAGTGAAACCGGAGTCGGAGTGGTGCATTCCTCCTCAGCCGGTGCCGCGGAGGCCGAGGCCGCTGCGGATGCGGCCGGTGCCGCGGATGATTCGGTGGACGTGCTGCTGCTGGAGCAGGCAGCCAACGCCATAGCGCCGATGGTGACCACACTTGCCAGGCCGAGCCATCGACGGCGCGCCGTCTTTTGCATCGTTGTTCCTCTCCTGTTACTTGTTGTGACTTACTTGTGTGACGTCAGGCCGAACCTGATCGGCCTGTCCAGGGTGCCGCCCATCGCTCGAAAGCCAGGACGACGAGGTAAAACAGCAGCCCCAACACAATTGAGGCTACGACGTAGGCCCAAGCGCGGCCATATGCGGTGTTGGCCGCAGCTGAGGCGATCCGGCTGCCCAGTCCTTCCTGAGGGCCCCCGAAGTACTCCGCTACCAGTGCTGCGATCACTGCCAGCGGTGATGCGATCTTCATCGCGGTGAAGAAGAAGGGAATGGCGTTTGGAATGCGCAGTAGCCGTAGCACCCGGCGGGGCTTGGCGTTCATCGAGCGCATCAACTCCAGTTGCACAGGCCGGACCTGGATTAGGCCCCGGGTCACGTTGGCGAACACCGGAAAGAACACGATGATCGCCGCGATGAGTACCCGTGGGGTCCGGCTGGTGATGTCGAACATGTTGTTAAGGATTGGTGTTAAGGCAATGATGGGCACGGCTGCCAGCCCCGCGGCAAGGGGAGTAATCAAATTGTTAACCACGACCAACCGCTGAGCCGCCAGGGCGGCCAAGAGTCCCACCAGCGTGCCGACCACTAGGCCCAGGAAAGCCGTGGTACCCGTGTAAAAGCCGGCAGCCACCATAAGGTCAATATCGCCAAAGAAATTGGTGAAGATCAGGCTTGGCGCAGGCAGGAGAAAGGGCTTGATGTCGTTGATAACGACGATGGCTTGCCAGGCGCCCAAGAAGACGGCAGCGACAAGCAGGGGAGGCCATATCCCCCGAAACCGGCTACTCGCCGATTGGCTCGCCATCAGACCTCGCCCGCCTTGGCCCGACCCGGGGTACCGGCGCCCCGACCGCGCAGAGCTTCGCGGACCGCGGTGACCGCCTCGAAGAACGCCGGCTCCTCGCGAGTGTCCTCATTGCGGGTGGTGAGTTTGACGGGAATGACGTCCGTGATGCGCCCTGGGCGCGGTGACATCACAACAACTCGGTCGGACAGGTACACCGCCTCAGGGATCGAGTGGGTGACGAAGATGATGCTCTTGCCAGTTTCCATGCGAATACGCAGCAACTCGTTCTGCATCCGCTCGCGGGTCATCTCGTCGAGGGCCCCGAAGGGTTCGTCCATGAGGAGCAGCGGTGGGTCGACAGCCAGTGATCGGGCGATGGCAACCCGCTGCTGCATGCCGCCGGACAACTCCCAGGGGCGGTGATCGGCGAAGTCGGCAAGCTGCACCATGTCGAGCAATTCCATCGCGCGGGCCTGTCGCTTGGCCTTGTCCCACCCCTGAAGTTCCAAGGGGAGCTCCACGTTACGACGCACCGTTCGCCAATCGAAAAGCGCAGCCTGTTGAAAGGCAATGCCGTAACGCTGCTGCTCGCGAGCCTGGTGGGCCGGTAGCCCAGCGACCGTGATGGAGCCCTTGGTGGGGTCGGTGAGGTCGGCGATGACGCGAAGCAATGTGCTCTTCCCGCAGCCCGATGGCCCGATCAGGGAGATGAATTCCCCCTGGGCCACCTTCAGGCTGACGTCCTGCAGGGCAACGACCTCGTTCGCCAAGCCCTGGTTGAAGACCTTCCAGACACCCTCGACCTGGACGGCAGTGTCGACAGTGTCGACAGTGTCGGCTGTGTCGACAGTGTTGTTCGTGCTCGACTCGCTCATGCTGAGCCTTCCTTGGGCAGGTTGCGGGTCAGGTACACATCCAAAGCGGTGACGAGTGCAGCGGCGAGCAGACCCAGGGCGATGGCGCCGAACATGGCGACGTACACCTTGGCAGGCTCAGACGTAGCCTCACGGGCGTATTCGATCAAGAGTCGACCGATGCCACCTCGGACCCCAGTGGAGATCTCGGCAACGACGGTACCCACGATCGAGGCGGCGGCGGACACTTTCAGTGCGGGAACGAGGTACGGGATGCTCGCAGGAAATCGCAGTTTGAACAGCGTCTGCCGAGGTTTCGCCGAATAAGAGCGCATCAGCTCCAGGTCCGTCGCATTGGGCGCTTTCAGGCCACGAAGGGCCCCGACCGACAGCGGGAAGAAGGCCAGGTAGGCCGCGATGAACATGACTGATTGCGTCGTGCCCCACTCGAATGGACCGATGGAAATGCGATTTCCGATACCGACGATGAGTGGAGCCAAAGCGATCAGCGGGACGGTCTGCGAAGCGATGACGAAAGGTAGTAGCGCCCGCTCGGCGAAGGCGAGACGCTGCATGATCACTGCGAGCAGCAGACCCACGCTCACGCCGATGGCGAAACCGCACATCGCGATCAGCAGAGAGAACAGCGCCGCCAGCACCACGGCCTGGAAGACCGTGGTGTCAGACCCGCGGACTTCCGGCTGGGTGAACCCCTCCACCATGGTCCAGACATGTGGCATGGCGGTGTCGTCCGTGTCATACGGCAGGGGGATGAACCCACCAACGAACTTCGACAACTCCCAGAGCACCACCACCAGCGCGACACCAGCCAGCGCCCACAGCGCGGAGATGAGGCCGGACCGCATCCGCCGCCTCACGGTGCTTCTGCGCCGAGCGGCTGAAGGCACCGCCACTGGGACTGCTTGTGTCACGTGCCCTCCTGGCGACCGTTGCGTCTGCTTCGGAGGGGAGTATGTCAGGTCTTCGCTAGCACCACGTCGCGGACTGCGGGGATGATCTTCTCGCCGTAGAGCGCCATCGTCCGGTCGTTGTCATCGTGCTGCAGGTAGACGGCGAACTGGTCCACCCCAAGGGCCTTGAGCTCCTGGAGTCGGCGAATGTGCTCCTCCACCGGTCCGATGATGCAGAAGCGATCCACGATCTCATCGGGCACGAAATCGGTGTGAGTGTTCTCGGCCTTCCCATGGGTGTTGTAGTCGTAACCCTTGCGGCCCTTGATGTAGTCGGTGAGGGCCTGGGGGACGCCACCGCCACTGCCATAGCGCTCCACGATGTCGGCCACGTGGTTGCCGACCATGCCACCGAACCAGCGCAATTGGTCGCGCGCGTGGGCGACGTCATCGGTGACGTAGGCGGGTGCCGCAACGCAGATCTTGACGTCATCCGGGTTGCGTCCAGCAGCGGCTGCTGCCTCGCGCACGCTCTTGATTGTCCATTCGGCAATTGAGGGATCCGCCAGCTGCAGGATGAAGCCGTCGCCCACCTCACCGGTAAGCGCCAGCACCTTGGGGCCGTAGGCCGCGACCCAAACCCCGGTGTGTGAATCGCGCGCCCAGGGCAGTCGAATCGAGTTGCCGTGGTAGTCAACTGGACGGCCGTTGACCATGTCCTTGAGCAGAACCACGGCGTCGCGAAGGTCGCCAACGCTGACGGGCTTACCGTTGGTGACGCGGACTGCGGAGTCACCACGGCCTATGCCGATCACTGTGCGATCCCCGTACATTTCGTTGAGCGTGGCGAAAACCGATGCGGTCACCGTCACGTCGCGGGTCGCCGGATTGGTCACCATCGGTCCGACGATCACCTTGCGGGTGGCGTTGAGGATCTGGCTGTAGATCACATAGGGCTCCTGCCACAGGATGTGCGAATCGAATGTCCACACGTGGCTGAAGCCGTATGTCTCGGCTCGGCGGGCGAGGTCAATGACCCGCGCGGCCGGGGGATTGCATTGCATGACGACGCCGATGTCCATGATGTGCCTTTCGCCTAGCGGGTACGGGGGAAGCCCAGATCGACCGAGGACGTTGCCGGATCCGGCCACCTCGAAGTCACGGTCTTGGTCCGGGTGTAGAAATCGATGCCGGCAGGGCCGTACATGTTGGCATCGCCGAACAGCGATGCCTTCCAACCACCGAAGCTGTAGTAGGCCACGGGGACGGGAATCGGGACGTTGATCCCGACCATGCCGACATTGATGTCGAACTGGAACTGACGTGCCGCACCCCCGTCGCGAGTGAAGATCGCCGTGCCATTGCCGTACTGGTGCTCGTTGATGAGGTTCACAGCCTCCTCGTAGCTGTCCACTCGCACGACTGAGAGCACCGGGCCGAAGATCTCGTCGTCGTAGCACTTCATGCCTGGTTTGACCTGGTCGATGAGTGAAACGCCCAGGAAGTAACCGTCACTAGGCAGGTCTGCCTGGCGGCCATCGATGACGACCTTGGCACCCTCGGCAGGGGCCGCGGCCAGGTAGGAAGCAACCTTGTCGCGATGCTCCTCGGTGATCAGTGGGCCCATCTCGGCGTCGGGGTCGGTACCGGGGCCGACCTTCAGTTTTGGTAACCGAGCGGCGATGGCATCGACGAGCGGATCAGCCGCACCGCCAACGGCCACAACCACCGAGATCGCCATGCAGCGCTCGCCGGCTGAGCCGTAGGCGGCGCTGACCGCAGCGTCGGCCGCCATGTCGATATCGGCATCCGGAAGAACGATCATGTGGTTCTTGGCACCGCCGAGTGCTTGAACGCGCTTGCCGTTCGCCGTTCCCGTTGTGTAGATGTAGCGGGCAATCGGCGTGGATCCGACGAAGGAGACTGCGGAGATATCGGGGTGATCCAGGATCCGATCGACGGCGACCTTGTCGCCGTGCACGATGTTGAACACACCTGCCGGCAGGCCGGCCTTGGCCAACAGTTCGGCCAGAAACATGCTGACCGACGGGTCCTTCTCGCTTGGCTTCAAGATAAAGGTGTTGCCGCAGGCAATCGCGTTGGCGAACATCCACATCGGCACCATGGCCGGGAAGTTGAAGGGGGTGATCCCCGCAACGACGCCCAATGGCTGCCGGATGGAGTACACGTCGACGCCGCCAGACACCTGCTCGCTGAACCCGCCCTTCAGCAGGTGGGGGATTCCGCAGGCGAACTCGATGTTCTCCAGGCCGCGGGCTAGCTCACCTGCCGCATCGCTGGGCACTTTGCCGTGTTCGATCGAGATCAGGTCGGCGATCTTCGCCCGGTTCTCGTCCACCAGCTGGCGGAACTTGAACATGATGTCCGATCGCTTGGACAACGACGTCGATCGCCAAAAGCCGAACGCCTCCTTGGCCGATGCCACGGCCGCGTCGACTTCGGCAACCGATGCCAGCCCGACGGTCGCCTGCTGGCTGCCCGTGGCCGGGTTGAACACCGGTCCGGTACGGCCCGAGGTGGAGGGCACCAGGGTGCCGTTGATCCAGTGGTCGATACTGCGCACGCGTTCTTGCCTCTCGCTCGTGAGTCGGGTGGAGCCCGCTCTTCGATCAGTTAGTGATCAGTTCTAGATCAGGTTCAGATCAGGTACTGGGACAGGCCGCGCTTGAGGTACTGACCGTGGCCCTTGGTTCCGTGGTACTGGTTATTGTCCACCAGAACCTGCCCGCGCGAGATCACGGTGTCGACGTGGCCGTCGATGTTGAAACCCTCCCAGGCGGAGTGGTCCATATTCATGTGGTGCGTCTTGTGCAGGCCGATTTCCGTGCGCCCTGCAGGGTCGTAGATCACCACGTCCGCGTCGAAGCCGGGCGCAACGGCCCCCTTGCGGCCATAGAGACCGAACATTCGCGCTGGCGTGGTCGAGCAGAGCTCGACCCAGCGCTCAAGGGTGATCTTGCCCTCGACCACACCTTGGTAGATCAGGTCCATACGGTGTTCCACGGTCCCAATACCGTTCGGAATCTTTGAGAAGTTTCCGACCCCGAGTTCCTTCTGCTCTTTGAAGCAGAAGGGGCAGTGATCGGTGCTGATGACGGACAGGTCGTTGGTGCGCAAGTAGCGCCACAACTCGTCCTGGTGCTGCTCGGCCTTCGAACGAAGCGGCGTCGAGCAGACCCACTTGGCCCCCTCGAACCCGGGTGCCGACAGGTGCTCTTCCAGTGACAGATACAGGTACTGCGGGCATGTTTCACCGAAGAGGTTCCACCCACCATCACGAGCTTCCTGCAGCACATTGACGGCCTGCTTGGCCGACATGTGCACGATGTACAACGGGGCCCCGGTCATGCGGGCGAGCATGATGGCGCGATGAGTGGCTTCCGCCTCGGTCTCCCATGGTCGGGTGAGTCCGTGGAAGCGCGGGTCCGTGTTCCCAGCAGCCAGTGCCTGGGCCACCAGTACATCGATTGCGATCCCATTCTCAGCGTGCATCATGATCATTGATCCGTTGTTGCTGGCGACCTGCATGGCGCGCAGGATCTGCCCGTCATCGCTGTAGAAGACGCCCGGGTATGCCATGAACAGTTTGAAACTCGTCACGCCTTCGTCGATGAGCTCATCCATCGCCTTCAGTGAGTCGTCGTCGACTCCACCGATGATTTGGTGGAACCCGTAATCGATATGGCAGTTCCCACGGGCCTTCTCGTGCCAGGCAGCCAAACCGTCCTGAACCCGCTCGCCGTACTTCTGCACGGCAAAGTCGATGATCGTCGTGGTTCCGCCCCAGGCTGCGGCGCGGGTACCCGTCTCGAAGGTGTCCGACGCAAAAGTGCCTCCAAAGGGAAGCTCCATGTGCGTATGGCAGTCGACGCCGCCCGGAATCACGTACTTGCCGGCGGCATCGATGACTCGGTCGGCACTCGCCGCCAAGTTCGCACCCAGGGAGGTGTCCCCGGGTGCGATCAGGGCGACGATGCGCTCGCCGTCAATCAGGACATCCGCTTCAACGATGCCTTCGGGTGAAACGACGGTGCCATTGGTGATCAGGATCGTCATGCTGCAACTCCTTTCAGACGGCGCTTGACTTGAGGTGAACTGACTTGAGGTTACGGACGGACGAGGTCGTCGTAAGCATCGGGACGGCGATCGCGGTAGAACGCCCAACGATTGCGTACGGTGGTGATCAGTTCCATGTCGAGGTCGCGGACGATTAGCTCGGGCTTGTACGGGTCGCCCTTCTCGCCGACGATGCTGCCCTCTGGGTCCACGAAGTAAGACTGCCCGTAGAAGTCATCATCGCCGAGGGGCTCGATACCCACCCGATTAATCGCGCCGACGTAGTACTCGTTGGCGACTGCCGCAGCGGGCTGCTCGATACCCCAGAGGTACTGGGAAAGGCCCCGCGAGGTGGCCGACGGGTTGAAGACGATTTGCGCGCCATTAAGACCGAGCGCTCGCCAGCCCTCAGGGAAGTGACGGTCGTAGCAGATGTAGACGCCAACCTTGCCGACGGCGGTATCGAAGACGGGGTAACCGCCGTTGCCGGGACGGAAGTAGAACTTCTCCCAGAATCCGCCGACGTGGGGGATGTGCTGCTTGCGGTACTTGCCAAGGTAGCTGCCGTCCGCGTCCAGTACCGCTGCCGTGTTGTAGAGGAAGCCGTCCTGCTCCTTCTCGTACATGGGCAGCACCATCACCATGTGAAGTTCCTTGGCTAGTGCCTGGAAGCGCTCGGTGATGGGACCGGGAATCGACTCGGCGTACTCATAGAACTTGGCATCCTGAACCTGGCAGAAGTAGGGACCGTAGAACAACTCCTGGAAGCAGATGACCTGCGTCCCCTGTGCAGCCGCCTGCCGGGCATAGTCCTCATGCACGGCGATCATGGATTCCTTATCGCCGGTCCAATTCGTTTGGACGAGGGCCGCGCGGACGATGCTCATCGAGGTTTCCTCCTAGCTCATGTCAATCACGATGTGGCTCATGATCGATGTCGTTGTTTTCTGATGCTGATCTTGTACCCGTCGTTCGCTCGCTCATCTTGCGCTCGCTCATCTTGGACTACCGCTCTTGCAGGCCCCCCTGTTTCGTCATACGCGAGACTAGACACAATTCGATGTGCTAGAACTCAAAATTCCAAAACTGATCAGCAAACCTTCCTGGCAGTCGGGCACGGTCGACGAGCGGAGTCTGGGGTGAGCACGCGAATGAGCACACTACTGCGCGGGGGGCCGGCAACATGACCCTTGTCGATGGCGTGATGTCCGGCAGGCCCGCGTTGGCAGATCCCCGAGCGGATGACCGGATTCCCGGGCTTGTCCTAGACGCCATTGACGATGCCTCGCCTCGGGGCATTGCTGCGGCCGTCAACCGACTGATCCGATCCGGACGCTTGGTGACCGGCGATCGGCTGCCGACGGTACGAGATTTGGCCCGTGACCTGGGCATAAGTCCGGCTACCGTCAGCGAAGCCTGGCAGGCCCTGAGCGCGGTCGGGGCGATCGAATCCCGGGGCAGGGCCGGCACCTTCGTTCGCTGTACGGACGAGCCCAGTCGGCCAGTGCGCTATCTGGGTATTGGGATCGCGCCGGCGGCAACCGGTCTGGACCTGTCCACCAGCATGCCCGACCCGGCGCTATTGCCGGCCCTGCGTCCGGCCCTGGAATCCGTGACCGACCCTGACTTGGTCTGGACAACAAGCTACCTCGACGATCCGGTTCTGCCCAGACTGGAGGAGATCCTGCGGGCGGACTGGCCCTTTGCCGCTCAGCGAATTGGCACGGTCGACGGTGCGCTGGATGGCCTGTCCAGGCTTATCGAACAGGTCGTGCGGCTGGGTGACCGGGTAGCCCTGGAGAACCCCGGCTTTCCAGCCCTCATCGACCTCCTCGAGGCGCGGGGTGCGGAGATCGTGCCCCTGGAGGTTGACGAGCAGGGGGCCACACCGGCCTCGCTGGAGCGGGCTCTCGAGCTGGAGCCAGCGGCGGTCTTCCTGCAATCACGGGCGCAAAACCCCACCGGGGCGTCGATGACGGCCGACCGGGTTGCCGCCCTTGCCGCCCTGCTGGCGCCCACGCGCGCCTGGATCGTCGAGGCTGATCACTCGGGACTTATCGCCAGGGGCGCCGACGTCAGCCTGGGCACTTTCCTGCCTGAACGCACGGTGCACGTGCGTTCCTTCTCAAAGTCGCACAGTCCGGATCTGCGCACAGCAGCGATCGGTGGGGCAGCAGAGGTCATGGATCCCCTCATGGCACGGCGCATGCTCGGGCCCGGGTGGACCAGTCGGATCCTGCAGGGCATGCTCGTACACCTACTCAGCGACCCACTAGCGATCGCGACAGTCGACCGTGCCAGGGCGACGTATCACCACCGCTGCTCGAGGCTGCACGATGCCTTGGTCGGACGAGGTGTGGTTTGTGCGCCCGCCGATGGCATCAACCTTTGGGTGCAGGTTGCCGATGAGCGCTCCGCGCTACTGATGTTGGCCGCTGGTGGCATTCGAGTTGCGCCAGGCGGACCCTTCATGGTGCAGCCGCTGCCGGACCAGTATCTGCGGATCACTGCGGGCTTGCTGCCCGATGATCCGGATCAGATCGACCTGATCGGCCAGCGCATTGCGGAGGCTGCACATGCTCGACCCAGCGCTCGCGGCGGGATCTCCTGACGCGGTGACCGCACCTGGTGTTGACTGTACGAATGCGTGTTCCTGGACTCGTCGTGGGCGGTCGTGCCGTCGCCGGTTCCTCGGGCGAGACGAGCCCGGTCGTCGACCCGGCTACGGGCGCCACGATTGCAGAGGTCGACCTCGCTGGTCCCAGTGACGTCGCAGCCGCTGTGGCCGCCGCTAAGGCCGCATATCCCGAGTGGTCGACGGCAACCCCGGGGTCTCGCAGCGCGGCATTGCTCGCCTTAGCTTCCCGGCTTGAAGGGCGCGCGGCCGAGTACGCGGCGGCCGAGACCGCGCACACTGGCAAGCCCATCCGCCTAGCCACGCAGTTCGATGTCCCGGGATCCATCGATAACGTGCAGTTCTTTGCCGGTGCCGCGCGCAACCTCGACGGCAAAGCCAGCGCCGAATGGGACGGCCTGCACACGTCAGTGATTCGACGTGAACCGATTGGCGTCGTCGGGTCTATCGCACCCTGGAATTACCCCCTGCAGATGGCCATGTGGAAAATCCTTCCGGCCATCGCTGCCGGCAACACCATCGTGCTCAAGCCCGCAGAGATCACGCCGTTGACCACGGTCATGCTGGCTGAAGATTGCGCGGCGGTGGGCATTCCCGAAGGTGTGGTCAATGTCGTGGTCGGTACCGGTCCGGTGGCCGGCGAGGCCCTGATCGGCCACCCGGACGTGCGCATGGTGTCGTTCACGGGATCTACGCCGGTTGGTCGACGCGTCATGGAAATCGCCACCGCGGGCATCAAGCGAGTCCACCTCGAGCTTGGCGGCAAGGCGCCATTCGTGGTCTTCGATGATGCCGATCTGGAGGCCGCAATCCATGGTGCGGTGGCGGGTTCCTTGATCAACGCAGGCCAGGACTGCACCGCAGCGACTCGCGCGTACGTGCACGCCTCTTGCATCGACGCGTTCATCGCGGGTGTTGCAGATCTGTTCACGTCGGTGGTGGTTGGTGACCCCACTGATCAAGCAACGGACCTGGGCCCCCTGGTTTCGCGGAGGCAGCAACAGCGCGTTGCCGGTTTCGTGGATCGGGCGCGCGCGTCAGGTGCGCGGATTGTCTGTGGCGGCGATATCCCACAGGGCGACCTTGCCAAGGGCGCCTACTATCTGCCCACGCTGGTGGCGGGGGTTTCCCAGGAAGCCGAGATCGTCCAGCAGGAGGTCTTTGGGCCGGTCCTGGTTGTGCTGCCGTTCGAAACCGACGATGAGGCGTTCGCTCTTGCGAACGACACCGGCTACGGGTTGGCGGCCTCTGCCTGGTCGCGCGATGTGTATCGGACCCTACGCGCGCAGCGCGAAATCAGCGCGGGGACGGTGTGGATCAACGACCACATCCCGATCATGAGCGAGATGCCGCATGGTGGCTTCAAGCAATCAGGATTTGGCAAAGACATGTCCACCTATGCGTTCGACGAGTACACGCAGATCAAGCACGTCTGCCTGGATATCACCGGCCAGGCTCGCAAGGACTGGCACCGCACTGTCTTCACTTACGAGGGATAGCCGAGCGCTTCATTTACCGAAGTACATCTACGAGGCATAACCGAGAGGAAAACAACGATGTCTGAGCAGACTCAAGCGATGGCACGGCAGGTGGCGGAAATCGTTCGTTCTTCGATCTCCCGTCGCCGCCTGCTGCAGGCCGCGGGTGTTAGCGGCGTCGCATTGGCAGCGGCCGCCTGTGGCACCGGAGGCACCGCCAGTGGTGTGGCGGCCTCAGCGGAGGATCGCTCAGATTCTGACAAGGCATTGAACTGGTCCAACTGGCCGCTGTACATCGACGTTGACGATGCCACCGGTGCGCGCCCGTCCCTGGACGCCTTCACTGAGCAAACCGGGGTCGCGGTTACCTACACCGAGGACGTGAACGACAACAACGAGTTCTTCGCGAAGGTGCGAACTCAACTTGAGCAGGGTCAGGACATTGGCCGTGATCTGGTGGTGCTCACCGACTGGATGGCCGGGCTTTGGATCTCCAGTGGTTATGCGCAGAAGTTGGACAAGAGCCTGATTCCGAACTCCGCGAACTTGATTCCGAGTTATGTGGACGTTTCCTTCGATCCGGGGCGCGAGTTCTCCCTGCCCTGGCAGTCCGGTTTTGGTGCGCTGGGCTGGAACAAGAGCCTGCTGCAGGAAGCCATCGGCACCGACACGTTGACCTCGGTCAATCAACTCTGGGAGCCGGGCCTGAAAGGTCGCGTAACCCTGCTCTCGGAGATGCGGGACACCATGGGCCTGCTGATGGCCTCTCTGGGCTACAACCCTTCCGATTTCACCGAGGACCAGTTTAACGAAGCCATCGCCTTGCTGCAGACTCAGGTCGATTCCGGTCAGGTGCGGCAGGTAACCGGCAATGACTACATCGCAGCATTGGAAAGTGGCGACGTTATCGCGGTCATCGGCTGGTCCGGTGACATGTTCCAACTTGGTGCGGACTTCGGCGTCGAACTGCCAGAGACTGGTGGCACGCTTTGGACCGACAACATGCTCATCCCGGCGTTGGCACAGCATAAGAAGAACGCCGAGTTGGTGATGAACTACTACTACGACCCAGAGGTCGCAGCGACGGTGGCCGCCTACGTGCAGTACGTGTCGCCGGTCGCGGGCGCCAAGGAGGCCATGGCCGCCATCGACCCGGCCTTGGTGGAGAACAAGTGGATCTTCCCCAGCCAGGAGATGCTGGACAACTCCTACGTCTTCATGACTTTGACACCAGAACAGGACGAGGCCTACCAGCGTGCCTTCCAGAAGGCGATCGGCAACTGAAGTGGCCCCCCCGGCTGAAGACCTACAGCTCATTGGGTTGACGAAAAGGTACGGCGATCTCGTTGCGGTCGACGACCTCAACTTGACGATTCCGGCAGGCTCATTCTTCGCACTGCTGGGCGCGTCAGGATGCGGGAAGACGACAACCCTGCGGATGGTGGCAGGTCTGGAGGAACCGACGGCCGGCTCGATTCGGCTCGGTGAGCGTGATGTCACGAACCTGCGTGCCTATCGGCGGCCAGTGAACACGGTCTTCCAGTCGTACGCACTCTTCCCGCAGTTGGACGTCTTCGAAAACGTCGCATTCGGCCTTCGCCGTCGAGGCATCAAAGACGTGCAAGGACCTGTTCAGGCAATGCTTGACCTGGTGGAGCTCGGGGCGATGGCTCGACGTAAGCCGAACCAGCTCTCCGGCGGACAGCAGCAGCGAGTCGCCGTTGCTCGAGCGCTGATCAACAAGCCAGAGGTGCTACTCCTCGATGAGCCATTAGGTGCGTTGGACCTCAAGCTGCGCCGCCAGATGCAGATCGAGTTGAAGCGGATCCAGGTTGAGGTGGGCACCACCTTCGTGCATGTCACTCATGATCAAGAAGAGGCCATGACGATGGCAGACACCATCGCGGTCATGAATGCCGGTCGAATCGAGCAGATGGGCACCCCGGCGGACATCTACGAGCTGCCCCGCACCGTCTTTGTGGCGAACTTCCTTGGGCAGTCCAATCTGATTCCGGGTGAGCGCACGGCCAGTTCAGGCAGTGACGTCGTGGTCAGTGCCCATGGGGTCGATTTCCGGATTCCGCCGGCGCGAATCACCGCCAGTGGCTCTGCCGTTGTCGTGGGGGTGCGACCGGAGAAGATCACTGTCCTCGATGCAGTCGATACCGCCAAGGTTCCAGAGCGGCACAACCGACTCGTTGGCGTGGTCACCGATGTTTCCTACACGGGCGTTTCGACGCAGTACCTCGTGCGCGTGCCGTGGGGCGTCGAACTCGTGGCCTTCGAGCAGAACATGGTGGTCGGCGACCGATGCGAGGTCGGTGATGCAGTCATCATGCACTGGGCACCTGAGCACACCTTCGGACTCGACGGCGCAGCGGGTATCACCGCCGGCATTGAGGCATCGGTACTACAACTAGAAAGTGCCGACGGAGCGAGCTGACGATGGCACCCGTTCTGCCGGCAGCGGCAACCCAGGTCGGCGCAGCCGGTCAACGACGATCCCGAGTGGCGTACCTGCTCCTTGGTCCGGGCATGGGTTGGTTGGCAATCTTCTTCGCCATCCCACTCGTGACATTGCTGTTCACGAGTCTGCAGGCCCCCGTTCCAGGGTCGCGGGGTGCGTACGTTCCGGCTTTCCAAGTCTCCAACTACGCGAACGCCATGTTGGAGTACTGGCCGCAGTTCCTTCGTTCGCTGCTCTACGCCGGCTCAGCCACAATTTTGGCGCTGATCATTGCCTATCCACTGGCGTACTACATCGCATTCAAGGCAGGCCGCTGGCGGGCACTGCTGCTCGTGCTTGTCGTTGCCCCGAGCTTCGCGTCATTTCTTCTACGTACCTATGCCTGGCGCACCATTCTGTCCGACGAAGGCCCGGTGACCACCTTCTTCAATTTCCTCCATGTCCTTCCGGAAGATCGCATCCTTAGTACCGGCATTGCCGTGGTCGCCGGGCTGACCTACAACTTCCTGCCGTTCATGATCCTGCCGCTCTACGCCGCACTCGAGCGCATGGATCCGCGGCTGATTGAAGCCGCAGGTGATCTGTATGCCTCCGCATTCACGACATTTTGGAAGGTGACCTGGCCCCTGTCCCTCCCGGGAGTTGTTGCTGGGACACTATTGACGTTCATTCCAGCTGCGGGCGACTACATCAACGCTGAGCTCTTAGGTAGTCCACAGAATCGAATGATTGGCAATGCCATCGAAGTGAACTTCATCGAATTCCGTGACTACCCGACGGCAAGCGCGCTCTCCTTCATCCTCATGGCAGCGATCCTTGCGATGGTTTTCTCGTACATCCGCAAGGCCGGTACCGAGGAACTCGTCTGATGAGGTGGCTCCGCAGTCATCTGCTCACCTTTGTCGCCTATGCGGTCCTGGTCTATCTCTTCGTGCCTATTGCCGTCATTGCGGTCTTGAGTTTCAACCAACCCGACGGCAAGTTCAACACTGCCTGGAATCAGTTCTCGCTTGCGGCCTGGACGAATTTGTGTGGTGTGCCGGGTGTGTGCACCTCGTTTCTCACTAGCATCCAGATAGGGCTCATCGCCACGCTGTTCGGCACAGTTCTCGGCACGATGATCGCGTTTGCACTCGTGCGCTATCGATTCCGCGGTCGATCGACGACCAACCTGATGATCTTCCTGCCGATGGCAACACCGGAGGTCGTTCTCGGATCCAGTCTGCTTGCGCTGTTTTTGAACCTGCGCTTTCCCCTGGGTGCGACAACAGTGATCATCGCCCACATCATGTTCATCATCTCGTTCGTTGTCGTCACCGTGAAGGCCCGTCTGCAAGGGATGGACCCCCGCCTTGAGGAAGCTGCGCAAGACCTATACGCGAGTCCGGCTGCGGTCTTCCGCACGGTGACATTCCCGTTGGTGCTTCCCGGCATTGCGGGAGCGGCCCTGCTGGGATTTGCGCTGTCATTCGACGATTTCATCATCAGCTACTTCAATGCCGGAACCCTTGTGACGTTCCCGATATTCATCTGGGGCGCAGCGCAACGCGGTATACCGGTTCAGGTCAATGCCCTTGCCACGGGAGTTTTCGTCATCGCGCTTGCCATCGTGGTGGGAGCTCAGTTGTTCAGCGCACGGCGCAGGCGCAAGTTGGCAAACCAGACCAGCGGTTGATCAGGCTCGATTGTCTGGGCAGGCTGCTCGTGGATAATCTGACGTCACAAGTTCGCCCCGCAGTGTGAAACTGCGCTGATCCGAAGGATGCTGCATGAGTGATGCCGAGTTCTACGCCGCAGCACTTGCCGAAGCCAAGGCAGGCATGGCTGAAGGAGGGATCCCGATCGGCGCCAGCATGGTCGTGGACGGCAAGGTGGTAGCAGTTGGGCGCAATCAGCGGGTACAGCGGGGGAGCGCGATCCACCACGGTGAGACAAACTGCATTGAGAATGCCGGACGCCTACCCGCATCGGTGTACGCCAAGGCAACGATCTACACGACACTTTCGCCCTGCACAATGTGTGCCGGCACGATCCTGCTGTACAAGATCCCGCGCGTGGTGATTGGCGAAAACGTGAACTTCGAGGCGAGTGAGGCCTGGCTGCGCAGTAATGGCGTGGAGTTGGTGCTCCTTGACGACCTTGAGACCAAGACCATGTTCAAGAACTGGATTGACGCAAACCCCACCCTGTGGAACGAGGATATCGGCGTCGAGGACTGATGAGGCCGAGTCTGTGACGCGCTACGGTCCACAGTTTGGACCCAACTACACCTTTCTCGGTGTGCCGGAGTGCGACCTGGCTGATCCGGCCAGCCTGGTCGGTGCGGACGTCGTCATCATCGGTGCGCCTTTCGACGGTGGCACCTCCTACCGCAGCGGTGCTCGCTTTGGTCCGTCGGCAATTCGAGCGGCCTGCTATCTCGCACATGACGGGAGCCGTCCGTCATTGGCCCTGCAGGTCGATGGGCTGCAAGACCTGATTGTTCGCGATGCAGGGGATGTCGAGATGTTTAGCGGCGACGCTGCGCGCTCCTGCGAAGTGCTGGAACAGGCGGTGCAGCTGGTTGCCGAGTCCGGTGCGATGCCGCTGATCCTCGGTGGCGATCACACGATCACCTGGCCTGATGTCACGGGCATCGCTCGGGCTCGCGGCTGGGGTCGGGTCGGTGTCTTGCACTTCGATGCCCACGCCGACACCGGTGACATCGAATTCGGGTCGTTGATCGGCCATGGCCAACCCATGCGACGGCTGATTGAGTCTGGCGCGGTCCGCGGTGATCGGTTTTTGCAAATCGGCCTGCGTGGGTACTGGCCACCACCGGATGTGCTGGACTGGATGCGCGATCAGGGCATGCGCTCCTATGAGATGACGGAGATCGTTGAGCGTGGATTGACCGCAGTACTGACCGAGGCTTTCACAATTGCCCAGGATGACTGCGATGGAGTCTTCCTCAGTGTCGATATCGACGTTTGCGACCCTGGTCATGCGCCCGGTACCGGGACCCCGGAGCCGGGTGGCCTGAGCGCACGCGACCTGCTCGATGCGGTCCGTCGTATCTGCTACGAGCTTCCTGTGGTGGGCATGGATGTGGTCGAAGTGGCGCCGCCCTACGACCATGCCGATATCACGGCGATGCTGGGCAATCGTGTGGTACTTGAAGCGCTTTCCGCGATGGCCCGCAGGCGGGCTGATCAGGAGCGCCCGGTCCAGGACCGTTGGCGGCCTGGTCGGCCCCTACTTGATCGTTCCTAGTCAGGTTAGTGCTGCACCTTCAGGCCGTAGCCGCGAATGCATCTGCGACCACGTCTAGGCCTTCGTTGAGCAGCTCTGGTGAGATCGTGAGTGGTGGCAGGAAGCGCAGCACATTGCCGTACGTTCCGCAGGTCAACACGATGACCCCTTGGGCGTGGCAGGCCTTGGCAACTGCTCCGGCTCGATCCGCATCGGGGATCAATGTGCCCGGCTGGGTGAGCTCGATGGCAATCATGGCTCCCCGACCGCGCACGTCGCCGACGACCGGATGAGCAAGTTGCAGCTCCTTGAGGCGCTCCAGCATGAGGGCCTCAAGAGCCCGCGCGCGGCCATTGGCGTCCTGGGTCTGCATCCACTCGATCGAGGCCAACCCGGCGGCGCAGGCAATCGGGTTGCCGCCGTAGGTGCCGCCTAGGCCACCGACGTGTACGGCATCCATGATGTCTGCGCGACCGGTGACACCAGCCAGCGGCAGACCCCCAGCGATTCCCTTGGCCGTGATTACCAGATCTGGGATGACCCCCTCGTGCGTGCTGGCGAACCACTCACCCGTTCGGCAGAACCCGCTTTGCACCTCGTCGGCAATGAACACGATCCCGTTTGCCGCGGCGTACTGGGCAAGGGCTGGCAGGTAGCCCGGGGCCGGAACGATGAAGCCGCCTTCACCCTGCACCGGCTCGATGAGGATTGCAGCGACGTTGCCCGCACCAATCTCCTTGTCGATGCGGGTGGTCGCCCAAGCCGCAACTTCGGCACCGCCATGTGGGCCATCGCGGAAGGGGTAAGACATCGGCAGTCGATAGACCTCGGAGGCGAATGGACCGAAGGAGTGCTTGTAAGGCATGTTCTTTGCCGTCAATGCCATCGTGAGGTTCGTGCGACCGTGGTAAGCGTGTTCGAAGACCACGACAGCCTGCCGACCGGTTGCCGCCCGAGCGATCTTTACCGCATTCTCGACTGCTTCGGCGCCGGAGTTCACGAGCACGGAACGCTTGACGTGCTCACCCGGGGTCAGCCGATTGAGTGCCTCGCACATGGCCACGTATCCCTCGTACGGCGTGACCATAAAACAGGTGTGGGTGAAGCGTGCGGCCTGTTCCGCCACGGCGGCTGCCACCAGGGGATTGGCATTGCCGATCGTGGTGACTGCGATCCCTGAGCCCAGGTCAATCAGCGCGTTGCCGTCGACGTCCTCCACAATGCCACCGCCGGCACGCTCCGCAAACACCGGCATAGTTCCGCCAACGCCGGCAGATACCGCCGCCGTGCGTCGAGCCATCAGGGCCTGGGACTTCGGTCCGGGAATGGCGGTGACAAGTCGTCGCTCCTGGGTGATGCCGTTGTCTGTGCGCTCCGGGGCCACGGTCATGTTTCCTCCAGTGTTCAGGTCGAATAAGACTAGACCAGGCAGGCCCAATAGGATCGTGCGTGTGACTGGAAACTCAGGATTGAATAACCACCACACTGACACGCTTGCGGCCATTCACGCTCACCCAACCAGCCACAACATTCGCTGGGTGGATGCGGTGAGCCTGATCGGCGCGGTGGGTGATGTCGAGGAAAAGCACGACGGTAGGTTCCGCTTCACGATCGGCACGCAGAGCCAGGTTTTCGATCGGCCGCATGGCAAGGACCTAGACGTGCAGCAGGTAGTCGATCTGCGACACATGCTTCAGGCGGCCGGGTACGGACCCCCGTCCCGCACTCGAGAGGACTGAACGTGGCGACATCCAGTGACCTGATGGTTGCGGCTATCGACTATCGCTCCACACGTATATATAGGTTGGATGCTGATCCGGACGGTCGCCCGACCAGGGTGATTGCTGAGGACCCAAAGGGTTACTTCCGTCACCTGCATTCCAAGGCGGGGACTTTGGATGGTTTTTACCTGTCAGACGACCCGGAGTACTGGCGCGCCATCGCTGCCGAACTTCGTGAAGCCGCGGCTGTGTTGGTCCTAGGCCATGGCACGGGCAAGGCAAACGCCAGCCACAAGTTCATCGCCTACTGCGAAGAGCACGATCGAGAACTCGCTCAGCGTATCGTCGGCGATCTGCGCTGCGATATCGATGACCTCACCGATCGTCAGGTGCTCCGCCTGGCTCAGCGCGCCTTCGAGCCGTTGACCTGAACGCAGCGGGCGGCAACGTGCGCCGAGTCGTCATTCTGGGCAGTACCGGGTCCATCGGTACCCAGGCCCTGGACATCATCGGTCGAAACCCCGACCAGTTCACCGTGGTTGGCCTAGCCGCAACGGGACGTGAGCCGACCCTCCTGATCGACCAGTGCCTTGATCATCGGGTGCCGGTCGTCGCGGTCACGGGCGTCAGCGCAGATGACTTTCGTCAGCAGTTTCGGGCCCGGGCAGCCTCACGTGGGCAAGCTTCGGTAGCGGAGCCCGAAGTCATCACCGGAGCACAGGCGGCATCGCGGATCGCGGAGATTTCGGCAGACGTGGTGCTCAACGGTCTCGCAGGAGCAGCGGGTTTGGAGCCAACCCTTGCTGCACTGCGCGCGGGCAGTGTGTTGGCTTTAGCCAATAAGGAATCGCTCATCATCGGCGGTCCCTTGGTGAAGGCCCTAGCGGGGCCCAATCAGATCGTGCCGGTTGACTCGGAGCATTCCGCGCTGGCCCAGTGCCTGCGCGCAGGTCGGGCCCAAGAGGTGCACCGATTGGTCCTCACAGCTAGCGGTGGGCCCTTTCGAGGGTGGACGGCAGCGCAGCTTGCCGAGGTGACACCAGACCAGGCATTGCGTCATCCAACCTGGGCCATGGGACCACTTGTCACGATCAATTCGGCCACCCTGGTGAACAAGGGCTTGGAGGTGATCGAGGCGCACCTGTTGTTCGACGTCGACTTCCCGGCAATTGACGTGGTGGTGCATCCGCAGTCGATCGTGCACTCGATGGTGGAATTTTGCGACGGTTCAACCATTGCGCAGGCAAGTCCGCCGGATATGCGGCTGCCAATTGCCATGGGGCTGGCCTGGCCCGATCGAGTGCCGCAGGCGACTGCAGCCTGCGATTGGCGGCAAGCTCAGGTCTGGCAGTTCGAGCCTTTGGATGAGGAAGCATTTCCCGCGGTGCGACTGGCCAGGCTGGCGGGAAGTTCGGGGGGCACGGCTCCAGCAGTGTTCAACGGCGCCGACGAGGCCTGCGTGGCAGCCTTCTTGGCCGGTCGGCTGGACTTCCCCGGCATCGTGCGCACTGTTGGTCAGGTGCTGGACGAACACCTCGCTGCCGCAGGCGACGACGAACCGGGTCGTGGCTGGATCTCGGGAGCGCAGGTGGAACTCACCCATGTGCTCGCCGCCGACGCCTGGGCGCGTCGGCGTGCCACTGTGTTGGCGGACAGCGGAGTCGGAGGGCCGGGTTAACCTGCTGTGATGGAGATCGTTGGGATCGTTGCCTTCGTCCTGCTCATTGCGGCCTCGATTGCGCTGCATGAATTGGGCCACATGATCCCGGCCAAGCGCTTCGGGGTCCGCGTCACCGAGTACATGATCGGGTTCGGCCCCACCCTGTGGTCGCGGGTCAAGGGAGAGACGCGGTACGGCGTCAAGGCGATTCCGCTTGGTGGCTACATACGAATGATCGGCATGCTGCCGCCCGCCAAGCCTGGCGAGGCGCCTAGGACGATGTCGACTGGACGCTTCGCGCAGTTGATCGACGACGCGCGCAAGCAGTCGATGTCGGAGGTGGGTCCGCAAGACGCCAATCGCGTCTTCTACAAGTTGTCGGTACCCAAGCGTCTGGTGATCATGGCCGGCGGTCCGGTCATGAACCTGGTGCTTGCCTTCGTGCTGTTCGCCATCGTTTTGGTAGGTATCGGCCTACCCGAGCCAACGATAAAAGTCGGTGCGGTCGTGCCCTGTGTGCCAACCGCCGCGCAGCCCACCGGCCAGCCGCTGCCTTCGGGGGAATGCCCGACCGGCACTCAGGCCACCCCGGCAGTTCTGGCAGGTCTACAAGCTGGTGATTCCGTCGTCGCAGTGGATGGAACGCCGGTACAGGCCTGGAACGGCATCACCGAGTTGGTCACTGGACGGGCCGGTGAGACCGTGACCATCACGGTTGAGCGCGATGGAGTTCGCCAGGAGATTCCGGTGAAGGTGGCCGAGGTGGAGCGCCCCGTCGTGGACGAGGCCGGTGAGCCAACCGGCGAGGTGGTACCGAGCGGGTTCCTTGGGGTGCGACCGGAGTTCGCTTACGTACCCCAACCCTGGTCGAGTGTTCCAGCCACCATGTGGGACCTGACCGTGGCCTCCGTCAAGGCGTTGATCTCGCTGCCGGTGCGCCTCTACGAGCTTGTGGTGGACACGCTGATCGGCGGCGGTGAGCGCGATATCAACGGTCCGGTCAGTGTGGTGGGGGTGAGTCGACTCGGCGGGGAAATCGCTGCGATGGACGAACCGGTCAATGCGAAACTGGCGACCTTCCTGGGCCTGGCCGCATCGCTGAACCTCTTTCTGTTCCTGTTCAATCTGCTGCCGGTACTCCCCTTGGACGGTGGCCATATCGCTGGTGCGCTGGTCGAAGGTGGCCGCCGGCAGGTGGCCAGGCTCTTCGGGCGGCCGGATCCGGGGCCGGTGGATGTCGCTCGACTGCTTCCCGTGGCATACGTAGTGGCCGGGATTCTCATCGCGATGGGTGTCATCGTCATTTGGGCCGACATCGTCAAGCCCATCTCGCTGGGGTAGCGCTCCTGAGGGATACTTACCCGCGTGACGGTGAATCTGGGTATCCCCGCTCCGCCCCTGCCCGTAGTTGCTCCGAGGCGAAAGACAAGGCAGATCCTGCTGCGCCACCCCAAGCATCCAGTGGCTGTGGGTGGCGATGCGCCGGTGAGCGTGCAGTCCATGTGCACGACGCTCACGGCCGATGTCAACGCCACGCTGCAGCAGATTGCGGAACTCACTGCTTCTGGCTGCCAGGTGGTGCGAGTGGCCGTGCCCAGCCAGGACGACGCGGACGCCCTACCCCAGATCGCTCGTAAATCAGGCATCCCCGTGGTCGCGGACATCCATTTTCAACCCAAATACGTGTTTGCGGCCCTCGAGGCGGGCTGTGCCGGGGTGCGCGTCAACCCTGGCAACATCAAGCAGTTCGACGACAAGGTCGCCGAGATCGCCCGTGCCGCCAAAGACACCGGCACCCCGATTCGAATTGGTGTCAACGCTGGCTCCCTTGATCCGCGTTTGCTCGCCAAGTACGGCAAGGCCACCCCCGAGGCATTGGTCGAATCGGCGCTTTGGGAAGCCTCGCTATTCGAGGAGCACGACTTCCAAGACATCAAGATTTCCGTCAAACACCACGATCCCGTTGTCATGGTGCGGGCGTACCAGTTGCTCGCCGAGCAGAGCGACTACCCGCTGCACCTGGGCGTGACAGAGGCCGGGCCGGCCTTCCAAGGCACGATCAAGTCGGCTGTTGCCTTCGGTGCACTGCTCAGCCAAGGCATCGGAGACACCATCCGGGTCTCGCTCTCCGCGCCGCCGGTGGAAGAGGTCAAGGTCGGTATCGCCATCTTGGAGTCATTGAACCTGCGGCAGCGCGGCTTAGAAATTGTGTCCTGCCCTTCCTGCGGACGCGCACAGGTGGACGTCTACACGCTGGCCGAGCAGGTCACCGCCGGCCTGGAAGGCTTGGAGGTTCCGCTGCGGGTCGCCGTGATGGGTTGCGTGGTGAATGGCCCCGGCGAGGCTCGGGAGGCGGACCTGGGCGTGGCCTCAGGCAACGGCAAGGGGCAGATTTTCGTCAAGGGGGAAGTCATCAAGACAGTTCCCGAGTCGCAGATCGTCGAGGTGCTCATCGAAGAGGCGATGAAGTTGGCCGAGGAGATGGGTGAGCAATCCGGGTCACCGGTCGTCACGGCCGGTTGACGCCTTAGCCACCATCGGTAACGTCAGACCCCTGCTGCCCGAGGACCTCGCGGCGGCAACGGAACTCCTCGAGCAGGCGCCGATCGCCCACTGTTTCGTCGCGGCCCGCATTGCCCAAGGGGGCGCCGATCCATGGCGGCTTGGCGGTGAGTTGCTCGGTTACTTCACCGGTGAAGGACTGCAATCCTTCGTCTACTGCGGTGCGAATCTGGTTCCGGTGGGTACCTCACCGGCAGCGCGGGCAGCCCTTGCCGATCGGCTGCGTGGCGCGCGGCGCTGTTCCTCGATCCTTGGTCTGGCTGATGAAGTGCTAGATCTGTGGCGCCTGCTCGAGCCGAGTTGGGGGCCGGCGCGTGAAGTTCGTCCGCGGCAACTGCTGATGGCCATCGACCATGACCCACTCATCGCCGCTGACCCAAAGGTGCGACTGGTACAGCTGGCAGAACTGGAAACGCTGCTGCCTGCCTGCGTGGCGATGTTCACCGAAGAAGTTGGCATTGCGCCAACCCTGGGGGGCCAGGATGGCGCCTATCGGGCCCGCATTGCCGAGTTGATTCGAGCGAATCGCGCGTTTGCCCACATCGAGGGTAGCCAGGTGCAATTCAAGGCGGAGGTTGGTGCTGCCACATCAACGGTCTGCCAGGTACAGGGAGTCTGGGTGCCCCCGGCCTTGCGCGGACATGGGCTCTCCGCTCCGGGCATGGCTGCGGTCGTGCGGTTGGCTCGCAGGCAGATCGCACCGGTGGTGAGCCTGTACGTCAACGACTACAACACGGCTGCTCGGAAGGCCTATACGGCCGTCGGTTTCCAGACCGTTGGCACCTACGCAACGGTGCTCTTCTGAGTTCTCCTACTACCGTTCTGCGACTAGGCTCACCGCGTGATCCTGCGGATGTCGACACTCTTCGTACGCACGCTGCGCGAGGATCCGGCTGATGCGGAAGTGCCCAGTCATCGGCTCCTGGTTCGTGCCGGCTACGTGCGTCGCATTGCGCCGGGAGTGTTCTCCTGGTTGCCCTTGGGCTACCTCGTGTATCGCAACGTGGAGCGCATTGTGCGCGAGGAGATGGACGCCGCGGGGTTCCAAGAGGTGCATTTCCCGGCCCTGCTGCCCCGTGAGCCCTACGAGACCACTGGGCGATGGACCGAATACGGCGACACCTTGTTCAGGCTCCAGGACCGCAAGGAAACGGACTACCTGCTGGGGCCCACCCATGAGGAGATGTTCACGCTGATGGTGAAGGGGGAGTACTCCTCCTACCGCGATCTGCCGCTGATCATCTATCAAATTCAAACGAAGTATCGAGACGAAGCGCGACCGCGGGCGGGCATCCTGCGCGGGCGTGAATTCGTCATGAAGGACTCCTACTCTTTCGACGTCAGCGACGAGGGTCTGGCAACGTCCTACCGCCGTCACCGGGACGCGTATATCGCTACTTTCGATCGTCTTGGCCTGACGTACGTGATCGTGACCGCGACCTCGGGCGCCATGGGCGGCTCAGCTAGTGAGGAGTTCCTGGCGCCAACAGATTCCGGCGAAGACTCCTTCATCAGATGCACGGCCTGCGACTACGCAGCAAACGTCGAAGCCGTCACCATCACCCCGCCTGCCGCGGTTGCGGACAGCATCGTGCAGCAGGTCCCCGCCGCGCACATCGAGCAGACACCCGATACCCCAACCATTGCCACCCTGGTCCAGGTATCAAACGAGCGAGCGGATCTGCGGCGCTCGGATCGCGACTGGCTTGCCGAGGACACCCTGAAAAACGTTGTGTTCATGCTCAAGGAGCCAGATGGCAGCACTCGTGCGCTCGCGATTGGCCTGCCTGGTGATCGTGAGGTGGACCTCAAGCGCCTTGAAGCCGTCGTTCACCCGGCAACCTTGCGACCGTTCGAGGACGCAGACTTCGCAGCAAACCCCGCACTGGTGAAGGGATACATCGGTCCGGGTGCCCTCGGGCGTGACCGCGCCAGTGGCGTGGAGTACCTGTTGGATCCTCGCGTGGTTGCCGGCACTCGGTGGATTACCGGTGCGGACCAACCTGGCCGACATGTCTACGACCTCGTGGCGGGCCGCGACTTCGAAGGTGACGGCGTTATCGATGTCGCCGAGGTGCGCGTAGGTGATCCATGCCCTAGCTGTGGTGGCACGGTTGAACTGGCGCGCGGGATCGAGATCGGACACATCTTCCAGCTCGGCCGCAAGTACGCCGAGGCCCTGGGCCTGCGGGTGCTCGACGAACATGGGGAACTTGTCACGGTCACCATGGGGTCGTATGGCATCGGTGTTTCCCGCGCAGTGGCTTCCATTGCTGAGCAACACCATGACGAGCACGGACTTTGCTGGCCACGCGAGGTGGCGCCGGCAGACATCCACCTGATCGCTACCGGCAAGGAGGACGCACCGTTCATAACCGCCGAAGAACTCGCATCGGCACTGGACGCGGCTGGTGTTCGAGTGCTCTTCGATGACCGGCGCGGAGTTTCACCAGGTGTGAAGTTCAACGATTCAGAATTGATCGGTGTGCCAACGATCGTGGTGGTTGGTAAGAAGTTGGCCGATGGACTGATCGAAGTGAAGGATCGCGGTACCGGGGAACGCCGCGAAATCTCGGTGGATGACGCAGTACCGAGCCTGCTCGCCCTCGTGCAGAACTGATGATTCGCGCGGTCATCTTCGACTGGGGTGGCACCCTCACGCCCTGGCATGAGATCGACCTGCTGGCGCAGTGGTACGCATATGCCGAGATTTACGATCCGGTCAATGCCGCCTCCCTCGCCGCGCGCCTTCGCGACGCCGAGATGCATCGCTGGCGTGTGCAGTTGCTCTCCAATGGGCAGACCAGCACGGGGGCGCTGGATCGCATCTTCATGGACGAGGGCATCGACCTGGACGGCGAGCTGCATCAGCAGGCACTGCAGAACTACTTGCGTTTCTGGGATCCACACACCCTGGCCGATCCACAGGCCGAATCCCTGTTGCAGGCGCTGCGCGCTGATGGCCTTGCCATCGGGGTGCTCAGTAACACACTGTGGCCGCGTACCCATCATGAGGCTGTTTTCGAGCGTGACGGTCTGCTGCCCTTGATCGACGCGGCGGCGTACACCAGTGAGATGCCGATGGCCAAGCCACATGTCGAGGCCTTCGCCACGATCGCCCGCATGTTGCAGGTGCATCCGCATGAAGCGGTATTCGTCGGTGACCGCATCTGGGACGACATCTTGGGCGCGCAGCAGGCTGGCATGAAGGCCATCCACATCCCGCATTCGCGCATCCCAAACGAGCAGGTTCCGGACGCTTCGGCGGTCCCCGATGCGGTTATCGGAGAACTCGTGGAGGTCTTGGAGATCGTTCGCGGGTGGCGGTGAGAATGTGCCGGCTGCGCTGACCGCGGAGGTGTTCGGGGTTCCGCTGTGGGTGCTCCTCGTACTCGCCCTCGTTGCTGCAGCCGCCGGTTGGATCGATGCGGTCAGTGGTGGCGGCGGCATGCTGCAGTTGCCGGCGCTCTTGGTGCTCCTGCCCGGCGTGCCAGTTGCGCAGGCGCTCGGCACGAACAAGCTCTCCAGCATCATCGGCACCAGTGCCGCTGCGACAACCTATGCGCGCCGCTTTCGTCCTGACCCGGCAACAGCGGTCCCGATGGTCATCGGCGCGATCATCGGAGCCGGGATCGGCGCGTATGCGGCTAGCGGTATTCCCCAGCAGGTGTTTCGTCCAATTGTGTTGCTCATGTTGATCGGCATCTGGGTGTGGACGCTAGTGAAGCCAGGGATGGGCGCCCGCGATGAGGAGCGCTGGTCGGCACCGAAGTACCGTCGGCACAGATTGGTGGTCTCCAGTCTTGGTGGACTCGGCATTGGCCTCTACGACGGGGCCTTCGGTCCCGGTACCGGATCCTTCCTACTCATCCTGTTGGTCGCCGGGCTGGGGCTTTCGTTCCTGCACGCATCGGCAACGGCCAAGCTGGTCAACCTCAGCACCAATGCCGCGGCACTTGCCGTATTCGCGAGCACCGGCTCGGTGCTGTGGGCTGTCGGTTTGGTGATGGGCCTGTGCAATCTCAGTGGTGCGGTGCTCGGTGCACGAACGGCCATCGCGCGCGGCTCTGGGTTCGTGCGCGTGGTGTTCCTCGTGATCGTCGGCCTGCTGATCTGTCGCCTGGCTTGGGAAGTGCTCGGCACGCTCTGAGAACGACCTCATGACTACTTGGTCTTGAAGGTCGCCATGTTCGCCAGTTTCGGTATGCCGGTCGTGGAGACATCGACGCTGTCACCGGCCGACTCCGGGGTGCTGCAGGCCGGCATTCGCCAACTGAAGGTGTAACCCCCGGTGGATCGTTCATAGGAGTGTGACTCCAGGCAACTTCCAGTGCCCACGACGTAGCCGAGCAGGAAGTTCGCCGGATCCGTGACGCCCCATTCGGGTTTGTCGGTGGTGGAGACTAGCCAGGAATTCGCCGGCCAGTTGCCATCGGCGGCCTGTGGGATGTTCGCGCTTGGCAGCCACGCCTTGAGTTGTGCTGCACCGTCCACGTCACTTGCCTTGCGAGCGCGGCACTTCCAGGTCGCTGCCTTGTCAGCGTCGATGGTGTTTGGTGCGGATTTGGTGACGGTACGACGGCAAACGCGGGAGGTATTCATGTAGGTCACCTCACCTGGACTGAAGGACGTAGCCCTGGTGCTTCGACGAGTAACGCCGCTGCGCACGAACGTGCTGGTCACCGATTGCTCACCATCACCACCGGCGATCTGCGAAGTCGAACGCAACAGGAACGCCCCCTGGCCGATCTGGGTGATGAGATCGGTGACCGCGACAACCTCGGGCTGGGCGAGGTACTGCGCCGGCGAGCCCTGATACTCCTCCGGGCAGGTGCCCTGCGTGCCAGGCTGCCAGTAGGCGTTCAGGCAGACCGCACCGGCTGGCACAGCCAAGACCGTCATGCCGATCACGATGGCACCCGTGACCACGGTGGCTAGGAGTGTCACGGTGCGAGCGTTCATTGTGGGAACGCCTGCGGCAGGGCGCCCCAACTCACCGCGCGCGTCGCACACTCGGCCGCCGCGCCGATGGCTGCAGTGCGCGTGTCACCGCTGGACGCCGCAGCGAGTTCGGCGTAGATAGGCACGAGGCGATTTTCCACCAGGGCGGCCAGTTCGCGCACCTGGTTTCGATTGGGTTCGGCTACCGGCAGGTCATAAGCGATCGCCGGAGGTGGTGCGTCAGGGGCCAGCAGTGTCCAGCGATCCCGCCAGGTGGAATGCGCCTGCAGTGCGACCAGTGCCTGGCGTCGATCGGCCCCACGAAGGCGGGCGACCACGACGCCATAGGCGTAGACGGCGGCGTCCTCACCGGCAATGGCTGCGAGGAGCTGGGGACTCACGGCCATTGGCCACCGGCTATCGCAGTCAGGTACGGAATGTGTGACGACTCGGAAGCCGTAATGAGCGCAAGCACGCGCGTGAGCTCCACCTCCGGTGCACCAGCGCAGGCGGCCGAGCGTGCACCCACCGCCGCCTTCTCGGCATCGATCAACCCCTGCAGCACCTTGGCTGCCGTCGCAGGAAGTGGGCCGGGGGGTGTTCCCTGCACGTCGGCCGAGGCGCCCATTGCCATCGCATGTGCCAGGTGTTGGTCATGAATTGCCCCCAGGGCTGGCTCCAAATCCGGCAGAGCCGCGACCGCTTGGGCGTACAGCGCGACGAGTGCAGTTTCGGCGTTGATGACCTCTTGGCGGATGACCTCGCCGGCGTCGGTGGTGGTCTGCACGGATGCGTCGCCGGCATCATTGTTGCCGCAGGCCGCGAGAGATCCGGTGACCAGGCCGAGGGCGCTCACCGAGCCGAGCCCGACAAGGCCCCCCAGGGCCGCGCGCCGCGTGATGAACACCGGCACACCCTGCCAGGTGGATCTGGCGAGCTTGACGACCGGGCCGTGCACGAGACCCGGATAGGGTCACCACTATCAAGGAGGTGGAACATGGCGGCGGCTGCCGATCTGCAGGTCGGCCTGGCCCCGGTGGTCCAGGCTCTGGGCGTCGACTTGGAAGAGGTGCAGGTCCAGGGCGCCGGGCGGCGCACCGTCGTGCGCGTCATCGTTGACCGTGACGGTGGCGTCGACCTGGAATGTGTTGCCGACGTGACGCGCGTGGTCTCAGCGGCCCTTGATGCGGGTCCCCTTGCTGACGTCATCGTCGGTCCCTATCTACTCGAGGTGAGTTCGCCGGGCGTTGATCGTCCGCTCACCACGCCCACCCACTGGCGGCGGGCGACGGGTCGACTTGTCCGCGTGGACCTGGTCAGCGGTGAGACGATCGAAGGGCGACCCACCGAGGTCGCTGCGGACAGTGTGGTGTTGGCAGTGGGAACTGCGCCTTCACGGGTACCGCTAAGTGAGATTCGCCGCGCGGTGGTGCAGGTTGAATTCGGTGCTCGTGAGCCAGATCAGTCGGACGCGGATGTGCAGGATGATTGATCGAACCGCATTGGCAGGGAGGTGCTCGTGGATATCGATGTGACGGCGTTGAAGGCGCTGGTGCGAGAGAAGGGGCTCTCGCTGGACCTGGTGGTATCGAGCATTGAGCAGGCACTCCTCGTCGCCTATCAGCGGACACCCGGATCAACGGAACAGGCGCGGGTGCAGTTGGACCGCAAGAGCGGGCATGTCACGGTCTGGGCCGCCGAGGTGGCTGAGGATGGCTCGATCATCGGCGAGTACGACGACACACCGGATGGATTCGGACGCGTTGCGGCGACAACAGCACGTCAGGTGCTGCTCTCGCGGTTGCGCGAGGCAACGGGCGAGGTCACGCACAGTGAGTTCGTGGGGCGTGAGGGGGATTTAGTCTCCGGAGTAATTCAGCAATCCAGCAATCCGCGGATGGTGCGAATTGACCTTGGCAAGGTTGAAGCAACCCTGCCACCTGAGGAGCAGGTCCCCGGCGAGCGCTACCAGCATGGCGATCGCATCAAGGTGCTTGTCACCGCAGTCCGCCGGGGGTTTAAAGGACCGCTCGTGACCGTATCCCGCAGTCATCCGAATCTGGTCCGCGAGCTGTTCGCCCTTGAGGTGCCGGAGATCGCTGATGGCACGGTCGAGATCGGTGCGGTCGCTCGGGAGGCCGGTCATCGCACCAAGATCGCGGTTCACTCACAGGTGCCGGGCGTCAACCCCAAGGGTGCCTGCATCGGACCCCTAGGGCAGCGGGTTCGCCAGGTCATGTCAGAACTGCAGGGCGAGAAGATCGACATTGTCGATTACAGCGAGGACCCGGCGGAAATGGTGGCCCACGCTCTGTCACCGGCGCGAGTGAGTTCGGTCGAGGTCGTCGACCTCGCCAGCCGTTCAGCGCGAGTGATCGTGCCGGACTATCAGTTGTCCCTGGCCATCGGGCGTGAGGGGCAGAATGCCCGGTTGGCTGCTCGGCTGACCGGTTGGCGGATCGATATCCGCTCAGATACCGAGCCGGTGCCGGTCCCGCCCCCTACCGAGGCGTAGCCCTGAGCGGGCTGGTGAAGGTTGGAACGACGGCGCGCTCGGGCGCGGTAGGCTCTGGCTCGGTCGCCTGGACCGGGCCGGTACGCACCTGTGTCGGCTGTCGGGCCCGGGCAGCCGCGTCCGAGTTGCTTCGGGTTGTGGCCGGTGACGTCAGCGTCATCCCCGACCCCCAGCATCGACTGGCCGGACGGGGTGCGTACATCCACCTACAGGTTGGATGTCTGGACCTCGCCCTGCGCAGGCGGGCCTGGACACGTGCATTGCGCGTCGCCGGAGCCTTGGACGATTCGCTGCTGCGAGACATGCTCGCGGCCAGCGAAGACGACGAATGAACGAACGGTGCGGGCAACCGCCGGCACCGACACCGTCGAGCGGGAGAGTCATGAGGACGAGCCCCCGATGAACGCGCTGAAATGACAGCAGTCATGCGTCGTTCGCACTGACGGTCCGGTGCGTGAGCACCTGGACCAAGACTGGAGAGTGGTGTCAAAGGTTCGGGTGCACGAGCTCGCGAAAGAGCTCGGTGTAGACAGTAAGACGGTGCTGGCCAAGCTCGCCGATCTCGGTGAGTATGTGAAGTCTGCATCGTCCACAATTGAGGCCCCGGTCGCTCGGCGACTGCGTGAGGCCATGCCGCCGGCCCCGCCGAAGGCGCCGACGAAACGTGCCACCAAAGCAACCAAGGCCAGTCCGCCCACCGCAGGCGAAACGCCCGATCAGACCGCGCCCCAAGCCGGCGTCGCCGAAGCTGGCTTGAGCACTCCAGATGTGGCGACCACCCCTGCCGTCGAGACTGCGGGCGAGCCAGGTGCGGCTGCGCGTGTTGAGCCCGTGGCAGCAACCGATCAGGCTGCGCAAGCCGCAGAGGCGTCTGGCCTGTCGGGCATCCCCAATGCACCAGACGGCCCGCCCCGCCCGGCTGGGCCACGACCGGCCGGACCGCGGCCCGGTGGCCCGCGACCGGGCAACAACCCCTTCGGCGCAAGCTCGGGCATGGGTCGCCCGAGCGCTCCGCGGCCGGGCAACAATCCATTCACCGGCAACGTTGGCATGAACCGTGGCGCCGGGGTTCCCGGCGCGCCCCGCCCGACTCCGGGCGGCATGCCGCCGCGACCGGCACGTCCAGGTGGACCCGGTGGTCCAGGGCGTCCGGGTGGACCCGGTGGGCCCGGTGGGCCCGGTGGGCCTGGTGGTCCAGGTGGTGCGGGCCGGCCGGGGCGCCCGGGTGGTGCCGGTGCGCCGGCTGGGGGTCGTGGACCGGGCCGCGGTGGGTTCGGTGGACCAGGCGCTGGTGGTCCAGGTGGCGGAGCACCCGGCGGCTTCCCAGGACGTGGTGGTCCCGGTGGTCGCGGTACCACGGCGGGTGCCTTCGGTCGTCCCGGCGGACGGCCGTCGCGGGGGCGCAAGTCCAAGCGCGCAAAGCGCCAGGAATTCGACAACATGCAGGCGCCGACGATCGGTGGAGTGCGCGTCAATCGCGGTAGTGGAGAAGTCATCAGACTGCCGCGGGGTGCCAGCCTGACGGACTTCGCCGAGCGCATTAATGCGATGCCTGCCGACCTGGTGAAGATGCTCATCGAACTTGGCGAGATGGTCACGGCCACGCAGTCGATCGACGACGACACCTTGCGCCTGCTGGGCAGCGAACTCAACTACGAGGTGCAGGTCGTTTCACCGGAAGACGAGGATCGCGAGCTGCTCGAGTCGTTCGACATCGAGTTCGGCCAGGACGAGGGCGACTCCGATGACCTCGTCATTCGACCGCCAGTGGTCACCGTCATGGGCCACGTTGATCATGGCAAGACTTTGCTTTTGGACGCCATTCGCCGAACCAATGTGGTGGGCGGCGAGGCCGGCGGTATCACGCAGCACATCGGTGCCTATCAGGTGCAGGCGCATACGCCTGATGGCGATCGCCCGATCACCTTCATCGATACACCAGGCCACGAGGCCTTCACCGCAATGCGTGCGCGTGGTGCTCAGGTCACCGACATCGCCATCCTCGTGGTCGCTGCCGATGACGGTGTCAAGCCGCAAACCATCGAGGCGCTGAACCACGCTCAAGCTGCCGATGTTCCGATCGTCGTTGCCGTCAACAAGGTCGATAAGGAAGGTGCGGATCCGACAAAGGTTCGCGGCCAGTTGACCGAGTACGGACTAGTCGCTGAGGAGTACGGCGGCGAGACGATGTTCGTCGACGTCTCTGCGAAGCAGGGCCTGGGTTTGGAGCAACTGCTCGAAGCCGTTCTGCTCACGGCCGACGCGGCGCTGGATCTGCGCGCCAACCCCGATCAGGACGCCCAGGGCGTGGCCATCGAAGCCCACCTCGACCGCGGTCGTGGTCCAGTGGCGACCGTCCTTGTACAGCGCGGCACACTGCGCCCGGGCGACTCAATCGTTGCCGGTGACGCGTTTGGTCGGGTGCGCGCCATGCTCGATGACGAAGGCAACCCGGTGGATATCGCCGGTCCGTCCTACCCGGTCCAGGTGCTCGGTCTGACGTCTGTGCCCGGTGCCGGTGACACCTTCCTGGTGGTTCCCGAGGATCGGGTAGCCCGCCAGATTGCGCAGACCCGCCAGGCGCGGGAACGCAATGCACTGCTGGCACGTAGTCGCGTCAAGCGCAGCCTGGAGGACTTCCTGGCCTCCATCGAGAAGGGCGAAGTCGCTGAACTCACGCTCATTCTCAAGGGCGATGTCTCCGGCTCTGTTGAAGCACTGGAAGATGCCCTAGTCAAACTCGACGTCGGCGAGGGAGTCTCGCTGCGCGTCATCCACCGTGGCGTCGGCGCCATCACAAAGAACGACGTCACCTTGGCCAGTGCCTCCAAGGCGGTCATCATCGGCTTCAATGTCCGACCCGAGGGCAAGGTTGCGGAATTCGCTTCCCAAGAGGGCGTGGATGTGCGCTTCTACAGCGTCATCTACCAGGCCATCGAAGAGGTCGAGGCGGCCCTGCGCGGCATGCTCAAGCCCGAATTCGAGGAAGTGCAGTTGGGCACCGCGCAGGTGCGCGACATCTTCCGTTCGTCGAAGTTCGGCACCATTGCCGGATGCCTTGTGCAGTCCGGTGAGATGCGACGCCACGCCAAGGCACGCCTGATCCGGGACGGCGCTGTGGTGGCAAACGACCTGTCGATCGCAACCCTGCGGCGCTTCAAGGACGACGTCACCGAGGTGCGCGAAGGTTTCGAATGCGGCATCAACCTGGGCTCGTACCAGGACTTGAAGTTGGACGACATCATTGAGACCTACGAGATGCGTGAAAAGCCGCGGAAGCCATGAGCAGCCCAGAACGTCAGCGGCGGTTGGCGGATCGAATCAAAGAGATCGTGGCCCAGGTCCTCGAGACGCGCATCAAGGACCCACGCCTGGGATTCATCACGATCACGGACGTGCGGGTAACTGCTGATCTGCGTGAAGCGTCCGTGTTCTACACGGTGCTCGGCGACGATGCGGAGCGAGCGGCAACTGCCGCTGCCTTGGAGTCCGCCAAGGGCCTGCTGCGATCGGAGGTAGGTAAGCAGACCGGAGTGAAGTTCACGCCGACACTGGCTTTCTTCCCGGATGCGCTGCCGGACAATGCTCGACACGTGGAGGAACTGCTGCGTGAAGCCGCGCAGGCCGATGCTGCCGTGCATGAACGCGCTGAGGGCGCGCACTACGCGGGGGAGACCGATCCGTATCGGCATCCCCGCGACGAGCAGGAGTGAGCCGAACGGCCCCGGGGCCGGATGGTTTCCTGGTCATTGACAAGCCAACGGGGATGACCTCCCACGATCTTGTCGCGCGCGCGCGGCGCGCCCTGGGCACCCGCCGTGTCGGGCATGCTGGAACGTTGGATCCGATGGCCAGTGGGCTGTTGGTGCTCGGTGTGGGTCGCGGCACGCGCTTGCTGACCTATGTGGTCGGTGCGAACAAGGAGTACCTCGCCACAATTCGATTTGGGGTCGCGACGAGTACTGAGGATGCCGAAGGCGAGGTCATCGGTAGGGCTGAGATTGCCCAGGTAAACCAGGCAGGCCTTCGCGCCGCGATGGACACGCTCACTGGTGCCATCATGCAGATTCCGTCGACTGTCAGCGCCATCAAGGTGCAGGGCAAACGGGCCTATGCGCGGGTCCGAGCAGGTGAGGAGGTGGTGCTCGCCGCGCGACCGGTCCAGGTCGATGAGTTCACCCTGCTTCGCCTCGGCGAGCCCAGCGCGCAGGGGAGCCACGTGGACTGCGATGTACGAGTGGCCTGCGGGAGTGGCACCTATGTTCGCGCGCTGGCACGCGATCTGGGGCTGCAGTTGGGAACGCTCGCCCACCTAAGGGCGTTACGCCGGACCCGAGTGGGCGACTTCACGCTCGATGATGCCCATGATGCCCACGACTTCACGACAATTCAGCCCGGGGACCTTATGCCGCTCGGCGTCGCTGCGGCACGGTGCTTGCCCGTCCACCTAGTCAGCACGAGCGACCGTGCGCATCTGGTCCATGGACGCAGCATTCTCGCGCAGGCCCGGACTGGTACCGGACCGCTGGCCGCAATCGACGAATCGGGAGCGCTGATCGCCGTTGTTGAACAACGTGATGGGACGACTCGTCAGCTTCACCCGAGTGTGGTGTTCGTCGATGCGGGCCTGGTCTCGCAGTAGCCGGATGCATAGGCTGCAGCCGTGCCTGATCCGGATCAGATGACGAACCGACGTGCGATAAGCGTCGGGGTGTTCGACGGCGTTCATCGTGGGCATCGTCACCTGATCGCACGTGCCCGCGAACAGGCACTCGAGCACAACCTGCCGCTCACCGTCCTCACCTTCGATCCACATCCCCGTTCCGTGGTCAATGGGCAGCCGGTGCCTGCCCTGGCGACCTTGCCGGAACGGGTTGCTCTGCTGCGGGCCTGCGGTGCCGACGAGGTCGTCGTCCTGCACTTCGATCAGGAACTGGCGCACACCACGCCGGAAGCGTTCGTCGAGCGAGTTCTCGTAGGGACCTGGCAGGCCGGCCATGTGATCGTTGGTGAGAACTTTCGCTTCGGTGCGGGTGCTGCAGGCACGGTGCAGACGCTGCGCGACCTGGGTCGGCTCTGGGGTTTCGACGTCACAGCCGTGTCGCTGGCTGCGGCTCCCGAAGGGGTGTGGTCCTCTTCCGTGATCCGTGGACTTCTCCGGGATGGCAACGTCGAACAAGCGGCTGTTGCCTTATTGCGACCATTTCGACTGACCGGTGTCGTGGTGACAGGGGAGCGTCGCGGCCGTGAGATGGGTTTTCCCACGGCCAACCTCGACGTGGTTGACGGACTGCTGATACCCGCTGACGGCGTCTACGCCGCATACTTGGTGGACGGATCTCAGCGTCACCCCGCGGCAGTCTCAATCGGTACCAACCCGCAGTTCGACGGGCAGCATCGCACCGTGGAGGCCTACGTCCTGGATCGGGACGATCTTGATCTCTACGGCCGAGTACTCGGCTTGGACTTCGTGGGCCGTATTCGCGGTCAGGCGGTCTTCGAATCCACCGATGCGCTGATTGACCGCATGCACCAGGACGTCGCTGAATGCCGGGTCCTGCTGGCGCAGCGGCCCTGAGGTGGCTGGTACCCTGCTCTAGACGGCCTCGGGGCGGGCGCCCGGAGGTACGTGACCTCTCGACCGGCATCACCGATGCCGCCTGACGCGCCCGGAAGGACACCATGTCATTAGACAGCGCCACTAAGGCCGCCATCATCGCCGAGTACGGCACCAAGCCCGGGGACACCGGGTCTCCCGAGGTGCAGATCGCGCTGCTCAGCAAGCGCATCAGCGATCTCACCGAACACCTGAAGGCTCACAAGCACGACCACCACAGTCGCCGTGGCCTGCTGATCCTCGTGGGTCAGCGGCGGCGGCTCCTGCAGTACCTGGTGAAGACTGATATCGCGCGGTACCGCGCGATCATCGAACGCCTGGGCATTCGCCGCTAGGGGTTCGACGGAAGCAAGCCGGAGCGCTTGCCCGAGGCCGTGACGTCGGTCCTCGGTAGTGACTCCCGGGACCTTCCCGGGAGCCTCGATCGAAGACCGGCTCGGCTCTGGTTCGCGTGCGCTCCACGATGTGCGAGGAGGCACGAAACAGATGCAACAAGCAGAAAATGCGGAAAACACATTTACCGCAGAAGCCGTGATCGATAACGGCACATTCGGCACCCGTCGGGTGCGATTCGAAACGGGCCGGTTGGCTCGGCAGGCCGCAGGCTCGGTTATTGCGGTCCTGGACGACGAGACCATGCTGCTGTCCGCGACAACCGCATCGCGATCCCCGAAGGACCAATTCGACTTTTTCCCACTCACGGTGGACGTCGAAGAACGCATGTATGCCGTCGGCAGGATCCCCGGCTCGTTCTTTCGTCGAGAGGGCCGCCCCGGTGAGGATGCGATCCTGACCTGTCGGCTCATCGACCGTCCCCTGCGCCCCAGTTTCGTCAAGGGTCTGCGCAATGAGGTGCAGATCGTGGTGACAGTGCTCGCGTTGAACCCCAATGACCTCTACGACGTGATCGCCATCAACGCCGCCAGTGCTTCCACGCAGATCGCCGGCCTGCCCTTCAGCGGCCCCATTGGTGGCGTGCGAGTGGCGCTCATCGATGGACAGTGGGTCTGCTTCCCGACTCATGACCTGCTTGAGCGTGCAGTGTTCGACATGGTCGTCGCTGGGCGCGTGGTGGGCGATGACGTCGCCATCATGATGGTCGAAGCTGAAGCCACCGAGCAGACAGTTGAACTGGTAGCCGGGGGTGCTGTCGCGCCGACCGAGGAGGTTGTCGCCCAGGGTCTAGAGGCTGCTAAGCCCTTCATTAAGGCGCTCTGCGATGCACAGGCAGCGCTTGCTGCGAAGGCCGCAAAGCCGGTCGGCGAATTCCCAGTGTTCCTCGACTATCAGGACGACGCTTATGAGGCAGTGTCGGCGGCCGCCGCTGACGACCTGCGTCAGGCATTGACGATCGTTAGCAAGGCCGACCGAGAGGCACGCCTGGACGACATCAAGGCCAGTGTCATGGCACAACTCGGGTCGCAGTTCGAGGGTCGTGACAAGGAACTCTCCGCGGCAGTGCGCTCAGTTACCAAGAAGCTCGTACGCGACCGTGTCCTGCGCGACAAGGTGCGTATCGACGGTCGCGGCCTGACGGATATCCGAACGCTCAGTGCCGAGGTCGACGTGATCCCGCGGGTGCACGGCTCTGCCCTCTTCGAGCGTGGTGAGACGCAGATTCTGGGTGTGACAACCCTGAACATGCTGCGCATGGAGCAACAGCTGGACACCCTGAATCCGGTGACTCGCAAGCGCTACATGCATAACTACAACTTCCCGCCTTACTCGACCGGTGAAACCGGGCGCGTGGGATCACCGAAGCGTCGCGAGATCGGTCACGGCGCGCTCGCCGAGCGCGCTCTCGTGCCGGTGCTCCCCACGCGTGAGGAGTTCCCGTACGCGATTCGTCAGGTGTCCGAGGCGCTGGGCTCCAATGGCTCGACCTCGATGGGGTCAGTCTGCGCATCCACGATGTCACTACTCAATGCAGGCGTACCACTCAAGGCACCGGTGGCGGGTATCGCCATGGGCCTGATCTCTGGCGAGATCGACGGCCGAACCGAGTACGTCGCACTCACTGACATTCTCGGTGCGGAAGATGCTTTTGGAGATATGGACTTCAAGGTTGCCGGGACTCGACAATTCGTCACCGCGCTGCAATTGGACACCAAGTTGGACGGCATTCCGGCGTCGGTGCTGGCAGCTGCGTTGACGCAGGCCCGCGATGCGCGGCTGACGATCCTGGAC
>JAGWVT010000022.1 GCA_018970765.1 Actinomycetales bacterium | reverse complement strand
CACTTTCCAGGTTGAGCGTGCCGACGATCGCGACAACGAATCTTTCTCATCGTCAGGAACAGTGCGGTCAATACCGGCGTACTTAGACCTCATCCTTAAACCCGATGACGTATTGGTTAGCACTGGATGCGGGGAATGGGCAATGCTGCCGTTGTAATCGCGTGCAGAGGCAGGACCGTGAATTGGCCGTCGGCGGTGGAAAGCCTCCGGTTCGCTACTTCAGGGTCACCGTTTTGGAGACGGTCAGGCCCTTCTTGGTCACATCCGTTGGCACATACGACGCAACAATTTTGTACTTGCCCTTCGGGCTCGCCGCCGAGAGCTTCCACTTAACCGGAGTCTTGGTGGAGGTTACCGGCAGGGTCCGCACACGCACCACCACCTCTTTGCCTTCGATCGTGTAGGCGAGGGCAAGGGTGATCTCACCTTCAGCCTTCGGCGAGAGGTTTCCGGTTACCGTAAAGATCTTGCCTACCTTGGGCTTCTTGGAGATCTTCACCGAAAGTGCCTGCCCGCCAGTCTTACCCGAACCACTCTCACTGGCCAGCGGTGCGCGAAGCAGATCAACCCCGGCTTCCGCCAACGTTCCACCAAGCGCGACACTGCCCGCGGGCGCAGTTGCGGCGTCACCTGATGCCCCTGTCGAATCTCCCCCAGAGGAACCGCCAGCCGAGCCTTGGCCTGCACCGTCCGCCGGAAGCTGCGCATTGGGATCCAGTTGCGCGTCCACGCGCTGACCACCAGCCGGAATAGCGATCGTGATGGGCAGACTGGCCGGAAGCGAGGTCTGGGCCCACGTGAAGCGATCCGGCGCTGCATTCACAACTTCCGGTGCCTGAGACAAGGTCACGTTCGTCAACAACGTGAAATTTACGGTGACCGAACCGCCAGGTTCCAAAGGAGCAGACAGCAAGGAGTCTGCCTGAATATCGCCGGTGATGCCGAGGGGCTCCACGGTCCACGGTGCCGCATCGGTGCCCAAGCCGCCACTTGGTAGGCGAACAGCGTCCAGGCAGATAGGCAGCGCAGGCATTTGTTCTTGCAGAGACTGTGACAACGTACCCACCGAGAACGATATTGCTGCCTTACTAAATGTTGCGGCGATCGGTTCATTGCACACCCTCACCACTGGGCGCCGACTGAGCAGGGTGTACGTCTGGGTACCCGTGGCGAAAGCGAAATTTGCGCCGGCGATCTTCGCGGTGAATCGGATGGAATCTGATGGCGCATAGGTCTGCTTGTCTGTCGTCAGGGTGATGGTCCGCGTATCAAATGGTGACGACAATGTGGTGGTGATCTCCACACCATTGGCCGCAGGATTGCCTTGGAACTCGGTCGTGCCTACATAGCCACCATTGGGATCATTCGCCTTCACCGCTGCCACTAAGGCCAGCGGAGACAGGTACATGCCGAATCCAATATTCGCCATGTTGCGCGGCTCGTAGGGAACATTGACCGGATCGGCCTCCCATACGCCATTGACATTTCGGAAATTCACATTGACATTCGCAAACGCTCGCTTGCCTTCCGCCTGCGTCGGAGTGGCCATCAGAAAGCAGCTCAGTTCAGTGGCATCCCCAATGAGCGGCTTCTTGCACAGACGCCAACGGAACTGCACAACGGCGGCTGGCTTGGTTGCTGAGCCGTCAGGCATGTTCGCAATGGTGAACTTCGGCAGGGTCACCGGCAGTAGCAGTCGCTGTGGGCCACGCATTGCGAGTTTGGTACCCGCCAAGCTGAGGTACTGACCAGGCGCGGCAACCGGCGCGGCTTCGCCAGCAGCCTGAGAAGCCGGACCTGCGACCACAGCGCCCACCAGGCCCGTCAGACCAACCGCACTGCCCACTGCGGCCGCAAACAACCGCTTCCCAACCGATATTTTTGCCATGACCGCCTCCGTCCGAAGCCCCGCACCTGCCCACCGGTAACGGCGCGATCCTGCCACAGACCTCGGGATAGCGGATCGGGGCGCAATCAATCCCACGGTCCATCAATACCCGGGCTTAGAGTGATGGCACTCAACCAGGGAGGTCTCATGGCTTCGTCAGATCCGCAGGCAGGACCCGCAGCCCAGGCTTCGCACCAGACCTTCACGATCGGTGGGGCCATTGAATATGGGTGGCGCGCAACCTGGCGCAATTTCTGGCCCCTGCTGTTGGTCATCGTCGTCTACGTGCTGATCAACGGAGCCTTCAGCGTGCTGACCGGTTTCACGGAGTTCCCCGCACCCGGCGCCGACGGCGGAGGTCTGGATGGAATCGGTGCCCTTGCGGCGGCGGCCCAGTTGACCGTCCTTTCGTTGGTTGGCACGGTAGTGAACTTCCTGGTAACGACGTTCCTGATGCTCGGCCTGATCCGAATCGCTCTGGGTGTGGTGCAGGGAAGAAAGGTCGATATCGGCGATCTGTTCACCTTCAATGGATACGGCCGCTACCTGCTCACGACAGTTCTCGTCGGCGTGATTGTCGGTATCGCCCTGGCCATCGGCTTGATTCCCGGCGCCGTGTTGTCCATTGCCACTGAATCAGTGACCTGGCTGATCGTCGGTGGCATTGTCGGGCTGATCCTCGTGGTTTTTGCCAGCCTCGCATTCACCTTTTTCGGCTACGTCATCTTGGATAAGAACGCACCGGGGGTATCCAGTCTTGGAGCGTCATGGGCACTCGTCCGGCCGCACTTCTGGTCGATCCTGGGGTTAAACCTGTTGATCGTCTTGATCTCGGTCTTCCTGATCCTGGCCGCGATCATCGTCGGCCTGCTCATGCTCATCGTCGGTGTACTCGTCACACTGCCGGTGGCCGGGGTTTTGGTGTTTGGCATTTCGGTGCTGTCTATCGCCTACGCCTACCGCACGATCAGCGGCGAGACTGTAGCCAACTAAGGCTGCGGTTAGGCGGAAATCGGGATGAGGCGCCTGCGCAAGTTCATCATCTGGGCAGCGGTCATCGTCCTCACCCTGGCTGCACTGGGAGCGGGCGCGTACCTGGTGCAAACCTGGCAGACAGACCAACGTCAAGACGCACTTGAGCCGTTCTACACACCGCCTGATCCGCTACCAGCAACGCCGGGCACAGTCATCCGCACCGAACCACTCGGCGTCGAGGTCACCGGTGGCACTGCACTGCGCATGCTCTACGTCACCCAACGGCCCACCGGTGAACCGGTTGCCTCGGGAGCGATGGTGTTCCTACCGACGTCACCTGCGCCCAACGGAGGGCGACCGGTGGTTGCCTGGGCGCACGGCACGGTTGGCATGGGTAATTCCTGCGCGCCCTCACGATCAACAAACCCGCTTTCCGACACCAACAATTGGCTCGAACCCATGCTGGCTCGCGGGTGGGTGGTCGTGGCCACCGACTATGCCGGGTTGGGGACACCCGGGGACGAGTTGTATCTCGTCGCCGAGGCCGAAGCGCGCGATGTGGTGAATTCAGTGCGTGCGGTGCGCAATCTGCCGCAGGCGGATGCCGGTTCTCGGTACGCGGTGTGGGGGCACTCGCAGGGTGGCCATTCATCGTTGTGGACGGGGCACCTGGGTGAACGTTTGGCGCCGGAACTGTCACTGGTTGGCGTTGCTGCTGCCGCACCCGCAGCCGAGCTCGTGGACATCATGGGCGCGCAGTGGTCAGGCTTGGTGGGTTGGGCCATTGGTCCCGAGGTGATGGTCTCTTGGCCAGTCATGGACGATGCGCTCAATCCGCCGGCCATCATGACCCCGGGCGGTGCAGCCGCCTACGAGCGGCTGGCCCAGGAGTGCACCTCAAGCAAGGTACTTGCGTTGAAATTGGTGGCACGCTCTTATGAGGGCAAGCAGTTCTTCAACGAAAACCCGATCACAGCCCCCGCCTGGCGTTCGTACGCACAGGATCAAACCCCCGATCCCCTGCCAGCCTCGATGCCCGTGTTCATTGCTCAGGGGACAGCTGATGAAGTAGTGCTGCCCTGGCCGAATGCCCGGCTTGCAGAACAGTGGTGCAAGGCTGGATCGGCACTGTCCATGCTGTGGTTGGGCGGTGTCAACCACAACTCCGCTGCCGAAGCCGGCGGGCCCGCCGCGCTGTGGTGGATCGCCGATCGCTTCGCCGAACGACCTGCGCCTCGAACCTGCGATCAGCCACCGCCTATTACCCTTCCCGCCAACTAGGAACTGAACCACTCGTCTTGCGTTTTGCTGTCGACGCGTTTCGACCGCGCATCGCGCGGTAACGCGGCCCTATGTTCGGAACACTTCGTTCGTTGCGGACTGGCGGCATTGGAGTCGGCGACGAACCTAAGCCGCGAGAAGGGCTTGGTGGTGGACCTTCGATTGAACTGGCTCGACGAACCGGGTATGCACATCACTCCTGTTGACACAGGGACCGATGACGTGCGAGTGGAAGTTGATCCACGTCTTTCCATGGCTCAGGTTTCCCAAGCCTGTCGAGAGCTTGGGGACCTTGGTTGGCAAATTCTCGGGACATGGTGTTCGATTCTGCGTCCCTCAATGGGGCCGGCACCCGTCACGCGAGCAGCGCCGACGGTGATGGGCATCGTTACACCCGATCTGACGATTCGGTGGGTCAGCACTGAAGTATGGACTTTGTTCGGGTGGCACCCCGATGCCTACATCGGACACTCCCTCATGGAATTCGCGCACCCTGACCAACCACCCGTATCACCTGGATCGCACATTGCCCTCGTGCGGACTCGAGACGGTGGGTTTCGATCCGTAGAATCAAAAGTCACACCGGTTCACTTGAACGAGAGGGCACCCTCCTTCATGTTCGCTGAGTGCTGGCCGACCCAAAACGCTGCCTAGACCATGCGTGCCAATGTCTGAATTGGCCGGGTTCCGGGGGGACAATGCTGCCTAGCAGCATCCGATGAGTCTTCAACGAAAGGGAAAGACACATGAAGCGTTCCGTCATCACGATGGCGATGGCATCAAGTGCGGCATTGATCGTTGCCGCAACACTGACGGCCTGCTCAAGCAGCTCAGGCGGGTCGTCGGAGGCGTCCGCCTCGATGGTTGGTGGCATGACTGAGTGCACGCAGGCCATCTTGGAGAAGGCCACCAACGATTACGCCGCAAGCACCGGCAACTCGCTGGCGTCATTCGAGGGCTTGGAGTGCGCAGATGGCTGGGCGGTTGCCTCGGTTGTTATCGGCGACGCCCCACAGAGCGTGATCTTCCAGGCCGAAGGGCAGTTCTGGATTCCGCAGGACAAGGCCAAGGTCTGTGGCACCTATGACGCAGCCGCGCCCGACACGGTGCCTGAGGATGCCACCATCCCCTCGGCTCTCTATGCCTCGGGTTGCCTAGCTGGCTAGTTCGTTTTCACAGCTTGACGGCGATGGCCGTGGGGATTGCTCTGGCGATCTCCGCGGCCATTGCCATGTCCGGCGCAAGATGGCGATCTGGCCCGGGCCCATCAATCTGACCACGAATCAACTGCAGCACTGCGGCAGTGCCGGGGGCCGGTAGCAGCGGGGTGCGAAGATCGATCCCCCGTGCGGCAGCGAGCAGTTCGATCCCCAGAACCGCGGCAAGTGCGTCGACGACCCGCCGAAGCTTGCGTCCGGCGTGCCAACCCATCGAGACGTGATCCTCCTGCATCGCGGAACTGGGAATGGAGTCCACGCTCGCAGGGACTGCCAGCCGCTTGCACTCAGATACCAAGGCCGCCTGCGTGTATTGGGCGATCATCAATCCAGAATCCACGCCGGGGTCATCAGCGAGGAACGCCGGGAGGCCGTGCGATCGCTTGGTGTCCAGTAAGCGATCGGTACGCCGCTCCGCAATCGAGGCCAGATCCGTGGCCGGTATCGCCAGGAAGTCAAGGTTGTAAGCGATGGGTGCACCGTGGAAGTTGCCATTCGATGTGACCGTGCCGTCATCCAGGACGACCGGGTTATCGATGGCCGCGGCCAACTCGCGATCGGCGACCAATTCGGCGTGCGCAATCGTGTCGCGAAGTCCTCCGGTGACCTGCGGTGCACAACGCAACGAATAAGCGTCCTGCACGCGATCATCACCCTCGCGATGACTCGCCACAATCTGCGACCCCTGCAAGAGGGCGAACATGCGAGCCGCGCTGCGCGCCTGGCCTGGATGGGGCCGCAGCGGCCCGTGTAGTTCGGGGCGGAAAACCTGATCGGTACCGAGGAGTGCCTCCACGCTCATGGCCGCAGCAACGTCCGCGGTATCGGCAAGCTGCTGCAGGTCGTGGCACGCGAGGATCAGCATGCCGAGCATGCCATCGGTGCCGTTGATCAGCGCCAGGCCCTCCTTCGCCTGCAGTTCAACCGGTTCGATGCCGTGCACCGCGAGTTGCGCAGCAGCGGCGGTCGGCAGACCGTCCTGGCCAAGTACCTCACCTTCACCCATGAGCACCAGCGCGCAGGCAGAAAGCGGCGCGAGGTCGCCACTGCAGCCCAGTGATCCGTACTCGTGCACCACGGGGGTGATCCCAGCGTTCAGCAGTGCAGCCATGGTCTGCGCGACGATGGGGCGAACACCGGTATGCCCGGAGGCCAGCGTCTTCAGCCGCAGCGTCATCATGGCGCGTACCACCTCACGCTCAACCGGTGGTCCCCACCCGGCCGCGTGCGAGCGAATCAACGAGCGCTGCAACTGTTCACGGTCGTGCACCGAGATGTGCCGAGTTGCCAGGGCACCGAATCCGGTGGAGATGCCGTAGACGGGGTCGGCCCCGGCGGCAAGTTCTTCGATGTGCTGCCGGGTATGCGCCATTGCGTCCAGTGCAGACTGACTTATCTGCACCTGGGCGCCGTCGCGTGCGATCGCGATGACCTCTGCGCGTGTCATGCCGTGGGTATCGATAACCACTGTGCGGGTCACAGGGGGCTCCTCTCGTGGACCAGGTGACCCTGGCGGTAGACCCGGTCAATGCAGTCCACGCCGGGTCGGTAGGCGAGGTGGATTGCCGATGGTGCATCCAGCACGATGAAATCACCACTGGCGCCAGCGCGCAGGTGACCGACATCGGTACGCCGAAGTGCTCTGGCACCGTGCAGGGTTGCAGCCTGAACCGCTTCGGACGGCGTCATGTGCATCTCGCGCACCGCGATTGCGATGCAGAAGGCCATTGAGGTGGTGTAACTGGAACCCGGGTTGCAGTCGGTCGCCAGCGCCACGCTCACCCCGGCATCAATGAGCCTGCGCGCGTCCGGATAGGGAGAGCGCGTGCTGAACTCCGCGCCAGGTACCAACGTCGCAACGGTGCTGCTACCAGCCAGCGCGTCGACATCGGTATCCGAAAGATGCGTGCAGTGATCCGCACTGGCGGCATCGAGTTCTACGGCGACCTGCACGCCTGGGCCGGGCTGGAGTTGATTGGCGTGTATGCGTAGGCCCAGGCCCGCCACTCGGCCCGCCTGCAGAATTGCGCGCGCCTGATCGCCGTCGAACGCACCCCGATCACAGAACACGTCGATCCACCGGGCGTGCGGGGCGCAGGCCTGCAGCATCGGTCCGGTGACAAGTGCAACGTAACCGGCCGGATCATCAACGAATTCCTGCGGCACCACATGCGCCCCCAGAAATGTCGTTTCGGTGGTCTGTTCAGATGCGATGCGAAGGCTGCGCTCCTCATCCGGCACTGTGAGCCCGTAACCGGACTTCGCCTCGAAGGTGGTGATCCCGGAGCGCAGGAACTCCGCGGTAAGCCGTGCGAGGTTGCTGCGGAGTTCGTCATCGCTAGCCGCGCGCGTGCGTGCGACGGTGGATCGAATGCCACCGGCGGCATAAGGCTGACCGGCCATTCGTGCCGCGAACTCCGCTGCACGATCCCCGGCGAACATCGGATGGGCATGCGAGTCGACGAATCCAGGGATGACCGCGGCACCGTGCACGTCGACCACCGCATCTGTCACGGGCAACTGGCCCTGCGGCCCGGTCCAGACAACGCAGCCGTCCTCGATCACCAACGCGGCATCGGTCAGCAATTCTGGGTGAGCGGGATCGAAGGTCGTCAGTTCCCCAATACCGCGAATACCCAGGCTTTCAGCCACCGGTGCCCATGGGGATTGTGACATCGCGTTCTTCGGCAACTTCGATGGCACGGTCGTAGCCAGCATCGACATGGCGGATGACGCCGGTACCGGGGTCGTTGGTGAGAACGCGCTGAAGCTTTTCCGCGGCCAGATCTGTCCCGTCCGCGACACTCACCTGACCGGCGTGGATGCTGCGCCCGATGCCAACCCCGCCGCCGTGGTGGATGGAGACCCACGACGCACCTGAGGAGATATTGAGCATGGCGTTCAGCAGTGGCCAGTCGGCAATGGCATCCGACCCGTCCAACATGGCTTCACTTTCCCGATACGGCGAAGCGACCGAGCCGCAGTCCAGATGGTCACGACCGATAACAATGGGCGCGCCCACCTCGCCACGAGCAACGAGGTCGTTGAAGGCAAGCCCGGCGCGGTCCCGCTCGCCGTAGCCAAGCCAGCAGATGCGTGCCGGGAGGCCTTGGAAGGCCACGCGCTCCTGCGCCATGGTGATCCACCGGCGTAGGTGCACGTTGTCCGGGAAGAGTTCAAGGACGGCTTGGTCGGTGCGGTAGATGTCCTTTGGGTCGCCGGATAGGGCCACCCAGCGGAACGGTCCCTTGCCCTCGCAGAACAGCGGGCGGATGTATGCCGGAATGAAACCCGGGAAGGCGAAGGCGCGGTTGTAGCCGCCCTTGCGCGCTTCGTCACGAATCGAGTTGCCGTAGTCGAAGACCTCGGCACCGGCGTCCATGAACCCGACCATCGCCTCGACGTGTCGGGCCATGGAGGCCTGCGCACGCTCGGTGAACTCCTCCGGCTTGCGATCGGCATAGTCCGGCGCGTCACCCAAATCGATGTCCTCCGGCACATAGGCCAAGGGATCATGGGCCGAGGTTTGATCGGTGACGATGTCGACGGGGACACCGCGGCGCAGCAGTTCCGGTAGCACCAGTGCCGCATTGCCGACCAGCCCAACGCTGATCGCCTTGCGTTCCTTGCGATAGGCAACCACGCGAGCGATGGCATCGTCTAAATTGTCGGCGATCTCGTCGAGGTAGCGGGTCTGAACGCGGCGCTGGAGGCGGGTTGGGTCAATGTCGATGATCAGACAGGTGCCTTCGTTCATGGTCACGGCCAGCGGTTGCGCGCCACCCATGCCTCCGCAGCCTGCGGTTACCGTCAACGTGCCAGCCAGTGTGCCGCCGAAGCGACGTGCCGCGACGGCGGCGAAGGTTTCATAGGTGCCCTGCAGAATGCCCTGAGTGCCGATGTAGATCCACGAACCGGCAGTCATCTGGCCATACATCGTCAGGCCCAGGTGCTCTAGGCGGCGAAACTCCGGCCAGTTCGCCCAGTCGCCGACCAGGTTGGAGTTGGCCAGCAACACGCGTGGCGCCCACGGGTGCGTGGTGAAAACGCCCACCGGCTTCCCCGACTGCACCAGGAGGGTCTCGTCATCACCAAGCGTGGTCAGTGCGCGCACCATCGCGTCGAAGCAGGCCCAGTTGCGCACGGCCTTGCCGGTGCCGCCGTAGACAACGAGATCATCGGGCCGTTCCGCCACATCCGGGTCGAGGTTGTTCTGCAGCATGCGCAGCGCAGCCTCCTGCGGCCAACCGCGCGCGGTTCGGGTGGCACCACGCGGGGCGCGCACCGGGCGCGGCCCACTGACCTGTGTCTGGGACTCCATCGGGCCATTGTGGACCTGACCACTTCGCCTGCTCACTACCCTGCCCGTATGGCTCGCCCCAACTTGCCCAACCTGCCCAAGGATCCGAATTGGCCCAGAGCCGGGCACCTGCTGGGCGACATGGGCCACAACACCGGTGTCACAGCCAAAGGTGCTGCAGTTGTTGATGTCGCGGTGCTGGGGCTGGCGGCATCACGCAGATCCATCAGCCCCACCCAGGCACACACCACCCCGGGGGCAATCCGCGAGGCGCTGCTGCGCATGTCCACCTGGTGCTGGGATCACGAGGTTGACCTGGGTGCGCTGACCTGGCTGGACGCGGGTGACATCGCCGATATTGATGACACCTTCGACTCGGCGGTGGACGCCACACTGGTTGGTCTGGCGCCGCGAGCTCGCCTGATCTTGGCCTTGGGTGGCGACAACTCCATCACCCGCGCGGTCGGCCTCGGCCTGTGGCAGCAAGATCCATCCCGCGGTGGTCTGATCACCGTCGACGCGCACCACGACCTTCGGGATGGTCGCAGCAACGGCTCCCCAGTCCGCGAACTGATCGAGGCCGGCCTGCCAGGTGAGCGAGTGGTGCAGATCGGCATCGCATCCTTCGCCAACTCCCCCGCCTACGCCGCCCGGGCCCGCGAGCTCGGTATCACCGTCATCACTCGCGACCAGGTGCAGCGCCGGGGCGTTGACGACGTCATGGCGCAGGCGCTGGAGATCACGGCAGCAGCACCCGGTGGGGTCTATGTGGACCTCGACGTAGACGTTTGCGATCGGGCGGTGGTGCCAGCCTGCCCGGCCGCGCTGCCCGGCGGTATCAGCGCATGGGAACTGCGACGCCTGGCCTATCTCGCCGGAGCCTCGCCATTCGTGCGCTGTCTCGACATCACCGAGGTCGACGCCGCGGCGGACAGCCCCGACCAGCGAACCGTGCGCCTTGCCGCCTTGTTGATGCTTGAGGCGGCCTGCGGTTTGGCCAGTCGGTAGTTCACCGCGCGCGGGGTCGCTTACGCGGTACTCGGAAAGGGCTGAACGCCCTGAGCATGCTGAAAAATCAGGGCGGTATGGGTGGATTCCACCCGCGGGTCGCTACTGAGCACACCCGTCACGAACTCGCGCAGGGCGCTGGTATTCGCCGCATATATATGGAGAACGAAATCGAAGTCGCCGGAGACAAATGCCACCGATTGCACCCCCGGTTGCTGGCGCAGGTGGTCGAACAGGGTGGGAAGGTCGGCTCGCGCCCCAGGGCGCACCCGTACCGAGATCAGTGCCTGCAGGTCGAAGCCCAAAGCAGTGGGGTCCACGCCGGCTCGATACCCGGTGATGACGCCGGCCTCCTCCAGGCGCCGCGTGCGCAGCAGCGCCGTGGATGCCGCCACACCCACGCGTTCGGCAAGCAGGTTGTTGGGCAGGCGGCCCTGGACCATGAGTTCGGCGATGATGCGCCGATCCAGGTCGTCCAACGCCACCGGTGAGGTGCCCGAGTCGGCTGGCTGACCCTGACTTGAACCCTGACTTGAACCCTGACTTGAACCCTGCCTTGGACCCTGCATCGGCTGCGGCCTGCCCTTCCTTGGTCGCATGAAATCGACGAATCTTCGTCAAATACCCTTCATGACGAAGATTCTGCGAAGTATTGCAGATTCGCTGTCTCATGTGCGAGCGTTGCCATACTTTCTGAAAGGAGCGCCATGCGCATTGGTGTCCCCCGTGAGGTCAAGAACCACGAGTATCGCGTCGCGATCACACCCGCCGGAGTCTTCGAACTTCGCAAGCACGGCCACGAGGTGACCATCGAGCGTGATGCCGGGGTCGGCTCCTCGATCACCGACGCCGAATACGTCGCAGCCGGTGCGCAGATCCTGCCCACCGCCGACGAGGTGTGGGGCTCGGCGGAGATGGTGCTGAAGGTCAAGGAACCCGTCGCCGAGGAATACCACCGGATGCAGCCCGGGCAGACGCTCTTCACGTTCCTGCATCTGGCTGCATCCAGGGACTGCACTCAGGCGCTCCTGGATCGTCAGGTGACCGCGATCGCCTATGAAACTGTGGAACTGCCTGACCGATCGCTGCCCCTGCTCGCTCCGATGTCTGAGGTTGCCGGTCGCCTGGCACCTCAGGTCGGCGCGCACTCGCTGATGCGCGCCCACGGTGGGCGCGGTGTGCTGCTGGGCGGGGTGTCTGGGGTGCACGCTGCCAAGGTGGTGGTACTCGGTGCCGGTGTTGCGGGTCAGAACGCTGCAGCGATTGCGCTGGGTATGCAGGCTGAGGTGCTTCTGCTGGACGTCAATGTGCCGCGACTGCGGCAGGTCGACGCGATCTATCAGGGACATATGCAGACGATTACGTCCAACTCCTTCGAGGTAGAGCGCAGCGTGCTGGACGCCGACCTCGTGATCGGAGCGGTACTGGTGCCCGGCGCCAAGGCACCGCGGCTGGTGAGCAATGATCTGGTTTCGCGAATGAAGCCCGGCTCGGTTCTGGTCGATATCGCTATTGATCAGGGTGGTTGCTTCGAAGATTCCCGACCCACCACCCACGCCGACCCCACCTACCGCGTGCACGATTCGGTGTTCTATTGCGTGGCGAACATGCCTGGCGCCGTGCCGAACACATCGACCTACGCCCTGACGAACGTGACCCTGCCCTATGCGGTTGCGCTTGCTGACAAGGGCTGGCGGCAGGCGCTCACCGATGACCACGCGCTGGCCCTTGGCCTGAACACCTACGACGGACGCATCACCTACGGCGCTGTCGGCGAGGCCTTCTCGGATCTACCGAGTATGTCGCTGGCTGACGCTCTGGATTAGGGGAAAGCTCCATATTAGTATGCAGATTCTTGGCTCTCAGCCAAGAATCTGCATACTATTGGTCATGGTTAAGCGGCTAGGAGAACCATCGGTGCCTTCGGGTGCACTGCTCGCGCCATCTCTGCTCATCACTGGACGCAGCGCCAAGTCCGTGTACGCGCAACCCGCCACGGAACTGAAGCGACTCACGGACGCCGGTGCGATCATCCGGGTTGCACGTGGGTACTACTCCGCGGTCCCAACCGGCAAGACGGCCACCACATGGCTACCGTCACTGGAGGATCTGACTGCGGCGATTGCTGGTGCGATCTACGGAATCAGGTTTGGTGCTCTCTGGGGCCTTTCGGCCGCGCGCGTACATGGAGCGGTGCCGAGAGCCATCGCGGTTGGCTACGCCTTCGGTCCCACGCAACACCGGACGATTGCCCTGCTGGCTCGACCGGGGCTGATCACTTTTCGCAAGCGCGATCCCGTGAGACTTGAGCTGGAGTTCCTTGAGACCGAAATCGGACCTAGCAGGGTCACCTCCGTGGCTCAGACAATTCTGGATCTCAGCGCCCAAGACTTCACCGATGAAAGTGAGGCGAGGAGTGAGGCAGTGCGTAATCTGATGGCAATGGTGGACCAGGAAGAGTTGGCGAAACTTGCAAAACAAGTGCGTGGTCAGACTGCCTTGAATCGGGCTCAAAGACTGGTTGCAGATGTTGAGTGAAGCTGACCGTCAAACCACGCGACGAATATTCGGTGCCGATGATGCGCAGATTGAGCGCGATCATCTCATCTCCCATGTGCTCGCTGCGGTCTCGCATGACGTGGGTGAACAGGTCGCGTTCTTCGGCGGAACTGCACTGGCGCGTACTTTTCTAACAGAGGGACGTCTGAGTGAAGATCTCGACCTCATCGCACTTGGACACCGCACGGAAGTCGGGGAAGCCTTAGCTAGGACGATTACCCGCCACCTTGCTCGTGACTTTGGGCGACCTACCTATTCGCCGTCGTTCACTAGCACTCGCGGCGCAGAAGCCGTAAACGTGGTGTTCCCGAGCGGGCCGAGGCTGCAAATTCAGCTACTCCCATCCGATCACTATCCAGCATGGCCTTTCGAACGCCGTGAGTTGGTGCAGCGATATTCGGATGCCGGGCCTGCGAATCTCCTAGTACCAACCTTTGATGCCTTTGTAGCCTGGAAGACCGTCACGTACATGGACAGGCGGGCACCCCGTGATCTCTGGGACCTGGCTGCAATCGCCGAGTTCCGGCCCTTTACACCTGGTGCGGCCAGCCTCTTCGCAAAATTTGGGCCACACAGATCACTCCCAACGAACGCCACGATTCCATCCGCTCCGGACGTCGCTTCCTGGTCCCACCACTTGGCGCATCAGACCCGCTTAACCATTTCCGCCCAGCAGGCAAGAGACAGAGTCGTTCGCGCATGGGTAGACCTAGAACATGCCTCGGGCACTGCAGTGCGTGAGCAATAGTTGCATTTGCGTGCAGACACTTCCCGGCGGCAACTATTTCTTACGTTCGCCGGAAACGACCATCGCAACTGAGCCGGCGACAATGAGCAGACCCAGGATGACGTGCCAGGTCAAAGGTTCGCCGAGCACTATCGAGCCAAGGAGCACGGCAACGATTGGGTTGACGTAAGCGTAGGTCGAGGTCAGCGACAGTGAGGCTCCAGCGATCAACGTGGTGTAAGCCGCGTAACCAACGATCGAGGCGACGATCAGCCAGGTCCACCCGATCCAACTCGGGAGGCTGATCTGTTCTAGGTGACCGCGTTCGCCGACGATCAGCCCGAGCAAAGTCAGGCCGATACCGGCCCAGGTCAACGACAGTGCAGCCAGGACCAGTGGGCTACTGGGCAGATCCATCCGCGATCCGCGCCAGGAGAAGTAGGCCCAACCGATGCTGCCAAGCAGCATGACCGATGACCACAGCAGCACGGTGTGCGTGTCGGCACCGTTGATGCCGACAATCGCTCCAGGCAGCAGCATGCTGGCCAAGGCAAGTAGGCCAACGATGACACCCACCAGGGTGAGCCTGCGTGGCTTATCACCGCCGAGGCGCCTGAAGACGACGACCCACAGCGGTACCGACGCGGCAATGATCGCGGCGACTCCACCGGGGATATAGCGCTGGCTTGTCGCACTGCTGCCGCCCCAAATACCGACCGTGCCAAGGCCGAGGACCAGCGTGGCTGGGAACTGCTTCCTAGTGATGGCTCGGACCGATTCAGGTTGCAGGAGCACCAGGGAACCCAGAAGCAGTAACCCCGCAATGAGGTAGCGCATGCCGGCTGAGACCAGCGGTGGCATGGTCTGCACTGAAGTCGAGACGCCCAGGAATGTGGACCCCCAGACAATCCAGAGCACCACAATGGGCACCCATAACTGCAGACCCTGCAACTGCTGCCTGGGCGCAGCAGTTGCCGTCGAAGTTTGCGTCATCGTAGGTCGGCGAGCATCGCAAGTGTCGCGAGCAGATTGCGCGTCGAGGAATCGACCTGCGCGGGCAGCTCGCCACCCTGCACCGCCGGGACAAGCGTGCGGGCGAGGAGCTTGCCTAATTCGACCCCCCACTGGTCAAAGGCGTCGATGCCCCAGATGACTGACTGCGTGTACACCGAGTGCTCGTAGAGCGCAATAAGCGTGCCCAGGTGGAATGGTGTGAGCTCACTTGCCAAAATCATCGAGTTGGGGCGGTTACCCGGCACCACCTGGTGCGGCACCAGCCATTCCGCAGTTCCCGCCGCACGCACTTCGTCGGCGGTGCGCCCGAAGGCCAGAGCCTGGGCCTGGGCAAGCGCGTTGGCGAGCAGTTGATCCTGCTGATCACCGATCGGTGTGGCTGACCGGGCGAAGGCAATGAAGTCCACCGGGACAAGTTCCGTGCCCTGGTGCAGAAGTTGGAAGAAACTGTGCTGGCCGTTGGTACCGGGCTCGCCCCACAGTACTGGTGCCGTGGCATGCGGAACCGGCCTACCGTCAAGCATGACGCGCTTGCCGTTGGATTCCATCGTCAACTGTTGTAGGTAAGCCGGAAAACGAGATAGCCGCTGCTCATAGGGCATCACGCCGACGCTGGCCGCGCCAAAAAAATTGCGGTACCAGACAGTGAGCAAACCCATGATGACGGGAAGATTCGCGGTGAATGGAGCGCTGCGGAAGTGCTCATCCATGGCATGGAAACCAGCGAGCAGTTGCTCGAACTGCTTGGGCCCAATGGCCAACATGGTGGATAGGCCAATGGCAGAATCCATCGAGTAGCGCCCACCAACCCAATCCCAGAACCCGAACATGTTCGCGGTGTCGATGCCGAAGGCGCGCACCGCGTCGGCGTTCGTGGAGACCGCCACGAAATGCCGCTCAACGGCAGCATCGCTGCCGAGTGCATCAATCAACCATCGACGAGCCGCTTGAGCGTTCGCCATGGTTTCAGCTGTGGTGAAGGTCTTCGAGGAAACGACGATGAGTGTCTGCTCCGGATCAGCACCCGCTAAAGCCTGAGCGCAGTCCCAAGGATCGACATTGGCGACGAATCGCAGATCCAGGTTCGGCTCGGCATAGGGCCGCAGTGCGTGATAGGCCATGACTGGGCCAAGATCGGAACCACCAATGCCAATGTTAATGATCGTGCGTATCGGTTTGCCGGTGAAGCCGCGCCACTGACCTGAGCGCACCTTGTCAGCAAAGTGCCGCATCTGGTCGAGAACATGATGGACCTGCTCGACAACATCAACGCCTTCCACCACGATGCGCGCACCTTTGGGCATGCGAAGTGCCACATGCAGGGCCGGCCGACGTTCGGTGACGTTGATCGGTTCACCGGCAAACATGGCATCGATGGCTTCCCGCAGGCCGCAGGCCTCGGCTAACTGCACCAGCAGAGGGATGGTCTGCTCGGTGATGAGGTGTTTGGAGTAGTCCAGGTACAGGCCCGCGGCTGCAATGCTGAAGCGGCTGCCACGCTCGGCATCCTGAGCGAAGAGGTCACGCAGGTCGCGCCCAGCGACATCACGATGGTGCTCGATGAGAACCTGCCAGGTGGCCTGTCTGGCCTGTGCGTCGCCCCTTTGTCCTATGGTTCCGCCACCCATGCCCGCATCATGCCGGATGAACCAGGATGTTCAGGGCGTTCGCTCCATCAAGGGAATGGTCACCACGCTCATCGGCAACTCCCAGGCATTCGGAACCAGGACACCCATGACGTTGCAGCCCTGCCCTAGGGCCAGGGACCAGAAGAGGTGGTCGTCGACTCGATGCTGATGGCTCGTGGATTGAAGGGGGCTGATCTCTGCCATGAAGCTGCTCTCTAGGTCTTCGACCATCGCGCTCATGATCTCGTCATGCCAGGAAAGGCGCAGTTGCTCAAGCACCAGGGCTCGGCCCGGCTGGTGTTCCGGTCGAAGCCACTCGCGAAACATGGTCGCCTCAGCACGCCCTGGGCCCAATTGCGCCACTAACTGCTGCGTCAAGCGGTAGTTGGCCCGGAAGGCCGTAGCCTGCTGTCGCGCCGTTGCGGCAATGAACAACTGCAACTTGCTTCCGTAGCGGGAGAACACCGCACCCTGGCTGACACCTGCGGCATCGGCGATGAAATCCGTGGTGGCGCCGGTGTAACCACGCTGGGCGATGGCGGTCAGGGTTGCCGTGAGGATCGCGGACACCTTTGGGTCAGGGTCGTCGGCAACGAATGCGCGCATATGCGGTGCCTGGACCTCGGGCAGTTCAGCGATGGGTCCCGGGTTCTGGAAGGCCTGCAGGAGCTCGGCGACATCGGCTGTGACATCTACCGTGGCGGCGCGCGGACGGGTGCGCAGCATCAGCAGGCCTACGGCACAGATCACAAGGTAGGCAGCTTGGGCAGCTTGCGTTGGTGTGCGATCGGCAGCTACCTGGCAACGGGTGACCGCCGCCATCGGAGCACTGTCCCGGATCGTGGCGGCAAGTTGATCGTCATAAGGCGCCGCGGCGAGGAGTTCGGCCGCAACAGACAGGCCGTCACCGGGCCGAATGAAGGGCTCGAATGCCAGCACCGTTTGGGCAAGGTCGGCCCGGTCCAGTGCCGCAGTCAGCAGGGCATCCAGAGCCTGGCCGAGTTGGGGGCCCGCTTCAGTGCGCCACAGGTCCACCCCGATATCGGAGATATCCCGAAAGCGGTCGTACATGGGGCGGGTAGTGAGCCCGGCCTCCTGGGCGACACCGAGAAAACTCACCGAGTCCCAGCCGCGCTGCAGCACACACGCGGTGGCCGCTGACCGAAGGCGTACGTCGTTGGCAGCGGCCCGACGAGACCTCGCCCTGCGCTCGGGCGTAGCCCGCAGGTCACTCATGCCCCATCCTTACCGCCCCTGATGGCCAAGCCGCGCAGATGGCATCGTTTCCGTGAAGGATACCCCCAAATGGAGGACACCTAGTACAAGCGGAGCCGAACTAGCTCCGGGCCCAGGCCCCGGATGTCATCCACAGAGGTTCGGCCCAGCAGCTGCATGGTGACCCGCAGCTCCTTTTCCAGGATCGCCGCAACCCGCGCGACCCCGGCCTGCCCCCCGGCCATCAGTCCATATAAGTAACCGCGCCCAATGAGCACCCCCTGGGCGCCGAACCCAACAGCGGCCAGGATGTCCGGTCCGCAGAGCACCCCACCGTCGACGTAGACCTCGATTCGCCCGCCCACCCGCTCAAGCACAGCCGGGAGCAGTTCCAGGGGGGCATTCCCCCCATCAACCTGCCGTCCACCGTGGTTGGACAGCACGATTGCCTCAACACCGAGGTCTGCTGCCAGCACAGCATCGTCCACGCTCTGGATCCCCTTAAGGATGAGTGGACCCGCCCAGACAGTTCGCAACCAGGCGATGTCGTCTGCGGTAATTCCCGGGTCGAAGACCTTTGTCAGCAGGTCGCCCACGGTGCCCGAGGTGGAGGACAGTGAGGCGAAGTCCAACGGTGCCGTGGTGAGCAGGTTGCCCCACCAGCGCGGGTAGGCAGCCATCTGACTGAGGGTGCGCAAGGTCAGCTGCGGCGGGATAGTTAGGCCATTGCGCACATCACGAAGTCGAATACCACCGACGGCCGTGTCGACCGTGAGCATCAGAGCTTCGTAACCGTTCTCGCGAGCCCGGGTGATCAGCGCTTCACTGGCCTTCCGGTCCCGCCACACGTAGAGCTGGAACCAACGCCGGCAGCCGGGAACCTGCTCGGCAAGGTCTTCAACCGACGTGGTGCCCAACGTGGAAAGTCCGAACGGCACACCGATCTGTTCGGCAACGCGCGCTACTGCTGGCTCACCGATGTGGTGCATCATCCGGGTGAAACCGGTGGGCGCGAAGGCGAATGGCAGATTCGTACGCTGGCCAAGCATGGTGGTGCTCAGGTCGATCGTCGAGACGTCACGCAACACGCGAGGGGTGAATTCCACGCGGGCATAGGCATCGCGGGATCGGCGGAGCGTGCGCTCAGATGCAGCTGATCCGTCGACGTAGTCGAAAACCGCAGGCGGGACGCGCCTGCGCGCGAATTCACGGATGTCGCCAACGTCAGCGCAACGTTCAAGGCGACGCTCGAGGCGCGTCTTGCTGCGATCGGGCCGACCGATCAGCGGGAGGATTTCCGATGGGCGCGGAAGTCGACGCTTGACCTTTGGCACTGATGCTGGCGAGGTCATAATTGCGCTCCTGACTGAACTTGGTTTTCGGCCAACCGCGCGGCCTGCTGCAACCAACGTTGCCGATCTGCTGCAGGGGTAAATCTGCGAACCTCGGGTAGTTGTGCGATCAAGTGCCGTCCAGCGGCAATGTCAGGCACTGCGCCGAGGGTACGCAGCTGAACCAAGGCGTTGCCGAGTGCCGTCGCCTCGGCTGGTCCGGCGATGACGGTCTTGCCGGTGGCATCGGCCAGCCACTGCATGACCAGCGCCATGCGGCTGGCGCCACCTACCACGTGCAGGATTGGACGGGGCGCACCAAGGAGTTGATCTAACTCATCGGCACGCTGCGCAAGGCGAGTGACGAGTGACTCCAGAATGGTGCGCACAACACCGCCGCGACTGCCGTCCCAACTCCCAACCAGGTGCCGCTCAATGCTTCGCTGATCCTGGCCGGGGGCAGCCAACTGAGGGGCATCGACATCGAAGATGGCCTGGTACCCCGGTGCTTGCTCCGCGGCGGACAACAGTTCCTCGATCGGCACCGGCTGACCGTCAGCATTCGACCAGGCGCGACGACACTCCTCCAACAACCACATGCCACTGACGTTGCGCAGTAGGCGCACGGTTGCGTCCACACCAAGTTCATGGGTGACATTGAGTTCCCGGGCACGATCGGTGGGCTCCGCGGCTTGCCCGTCGCTAGCAGCCAGTTCAGCACCGATCAACGCCCAGGTACCAAGGGACAGCACCAGTGCCCGCTGACGATCAACAATCGGGGCGCCAACGAACGCACTGGCCGTGTCATGGGTGGCTACGGCAATTAGCGGCAGCCCCGCCAACCGCGGATCGACGGCCTGACCGCGAACCGCGCCGGGCTCATCGGGCGCAAGGAACGCACTGGCCGGTACGCCAAGGGCGTCGAGAATCCGCGGTGACCACTGCCGAGTGCGAACATCGACCATGGCCGTGGTGGAAGCATTGGTGATATCCGTGCCCAGTGCACCAGTGGCGCGCAGGGTGAGCAGATCAGGCACCATCAACACCAGACGACCGTCGGTAATGCGCTGCGGTACATCGGCCGCAACCTGATAGACGGTGTTGATCGGCATGTCCTGGATGCCGGTGATCGCGTACTGGTCGTCCCAGGTCATTCGCTCCCGCATGATTGGGATGCCGCGGGCGTGACGTGGGTCGCGGTAGGCCCGAACTGGGCCAACGGTCTGTTCGCCCTCGAGCACCGCATAGTCCAATGCCCAGGTGTCGATGCCGAAGGACTGCACACCATCGGCCTGAGCGAGCCCATCCATCATGCCGCCAAACAGCGAATCCACATCCCAGCACCAGTCATCGCCATCCTGCACCGGGCCGTTCGGGAAGCGAGCTATCTCCGCCAGGGTCAACTGCTCACCTTGCAGCTGGACCTGGAGTACTCGGCCACTGGTCGCCCCGATGTCCACCGCTGCTACGCGGGTGATGCCCGGCCCAATCGACATGTCAGCGCAGGAACGCCGCAGCCACGCCGCCGTCCACCGGCACTAGGAGTCCGGTCGTGCGGGAGAACTCGTCGGAGGCTATCGCGGCTACTGCGGCGGCAACATGCTCGGGCAGTACCTCGCGCTTGAGGATGGTGCGCTGGGCATAGAACTGCCCAAGGTCCTTCTCCTCAATGCCGTAAACCGCCGCTCGGTTGGCACCCCACCCGCTGGCGAAGATGCCCGAACCCTGCACCACACCATCAGGGTTGATGCCGTTCACCCGAATTCCGTATTCACCAAGTTCAGCAGCAAGCAGCCGCACCTGGTGAGCCTGGGCCGCCTTGGTGGCGCTGTATGCGATGTTTGCTGGACCGGCGAAGATGGCGTTCTTGCTGCAGATGTAGATGATGTCCCCACCCATACCCTGGGCGATCATCACACGCGCGGTATCACGACTGACGAGGAACGAACCGCGTGCCATAACGTCGTGCTGTAGATCCCAGTCCTGGGCGCTTGTTTCCAGCAGTGGCCGACTCAACGAGAGTCCGGCGTTGTTGACCACGAGGTCGACGCCGCCGAAAGCCAGGCAGGCCGCGGCAATCGTTGCTTCGATCGCGGCTTCATCAGTGACATCCGCGGCAACGCCGATGGCGACGTCTGGGCCACCGAGCTCGGTTGCCACCCGCTGCGCACCGTCGGCATCCCGATCGGCGATCACCACGCAGGCACCTTCGGCTACCAGCGCCTGAGCCGTGGCCAGCCCAATGCCGCTGGCACCTCCGGTAATCAAAGCGATGCGGGTAGCCAGGCGCTTGGGCTTGGGCAGCCTGCGCAGCTTGGCTTCCTCAAGTTCCCAGTACTCAATGCGAAACTTCTCCACCTCTGGGATTGGCGCGTAGGTCGAGATGGCCTCGGCACCGCGCATCACGTTGATCGCGTTGAGGTAAAACTCACCGGCTACGCGTGCCGTCTGCTTGTTGGCACCGAAGGAGAACATGCCAACGCCCGGCACCAGAACGATGGCCGGATCAGCACCGCGCATCGGCGGGCTATTTGGTTCAGCGTGACGTTGGTAGTAGGCCGCGTACTCATCCCGATACTCAGCATGCAACTCGCCCAGGCGGGCGATGACCTCATCCAGCTCAGCCGACGGCGGGAGATCCAACACCATCGGTCGCACCTTGGTGCGCAGGAAATGATCTGGGCAGGAGGTGCCCAGGTCGGCCAACCGAGGATGCTCGCTGCGACTGAGGAACTCAAGTACCGCCTCACTGTCGTCGAAGTGACCGATCATTCGCCGATCCGTGGAGGCAAGTCCGCGAATGACCGGCGCCAGTACCGCGGCGCGCGCCCGACGCTGCTGCACCGGGAGAGCTTCGTAACCGGGCATAACCGCACCGAAGGGCTCGGCCTTGCCGCGGCTGGCGATGAAGGCCTCGGCTTCGCGAATGATGGCCAGCGAGTTCGCTTCGGCCTCGGTGCTGGTAGCGCCCCAGGCAGTGATGCCGTGGCCGCCCAGGATGCATCCGATTGCCTGCGGGTTAGCTCGCTGGATATCCCGGATATCCAGGCCCAACTGGAAGCCGGGCCGACGCCAGGGCACCCAAACGACGCGATCACCGAAGCACTCGGCAGTCAACGCTGGACCGTCGGCGGCGGTGGCTAGGGCGATGCCGGAGTCTGGATGCAGGTGATCGACATGTGGTTGATCGACGAGGCCATGCATGGCGGTATCGATGGAAGGAGCCGCCCCGCCGGTGCCATGCAGGCAGTAGCTGAAGGCATGCACCATCTCGTCCTCGCGGTCCACCCCTGGGTAGACATCGACCATGGCACGCAGCCGATCAAGCCGGATCACGGCCAGACCTGCCTGCGTCAAGGTGCCCAGATCACCACCGGAGCCCTTCACCCAGATGAGTTCCACCTCATCCCCGGTGACCGGGTCAGTATCGGTGCCCTTGGCAGAGGTATTGCCACCGGCGTAGTTCGTATTGCGCTTGTCGCTACCGAGTCGACGTGATCGCTCAAGGAGTTCGGTGACGACAACTGGCGTTGATGCAGTACTCATGACACCCATGCGACTCATGCGCCCCATCCTGCTTGACTACCCCCGACACGCTCGTTGGCGATCTTCTGCGCATAGCCGGAGGCCGCATAGGCCTTCATCGGCTCTGGATCCAGCCCGCGCTCGGTACGCCACTCAGCAAGCAGTGGTCGCACATCGGTGTCGTAGGCATCCATCAAGATCGCATTGGCACCCAGCACATCACCAGCCAACTGTGCTGCGGTCAACGCGGCCTGGTCGACCAGCAGTGCCTTGGCAACAGCCTCCTGCACATTGAGGATCGAGCGGATTTGACCGGGGATCTTGGGTTCGATGTTGTGGCACTGGTCGAGAACGAACGCGACGTCGTTTGCTGGATTGATGGCGTCGGCCTTCACCACTTCGTGCATGATGCGGAACAGTTGGAAGGGATCAGAGGCACCGACAATCAGATCGTCGTCAGCGTAGAAGCGTGAGTTGAAATCGAAGGCGCCAAGTTTGCGCTCGCGCAGCAGGAACGCCACGATGAATTCGATATTGGTCCCCGGGGCGTGGTGACCGGTGTCGACCACCACCATGGCCTTGGGGCCAAGGCGCAGGCAGTGCGCATAGGAGACACCCCAGTCGGGGATGTCAGTGGTGTAAAAAGCCGGCTCGAAGAACTTGTACTCCAGCACCATGCGCTGCTGATCCCCGAGTTGCGCGTAGACCTCCTCCAAACCAGCCTGCAACCGATCCTGCCGCGCGCGGATGTCATCTTGACCCGGGTAGTTCGTACCATCGGCAAACCACAGCTTCAGGTCGCGTGCACCCGTTTGGTCCATGATCGCCACACACTCCAGCAGGTGATCCACCGCCTTGCGGCGCACCCGACCTTCAGGATGGCAAATGCTGCCGAGCATGTAGTCGTTGTCCTGGAAGGTATTGGAGTTAATGGTGCCTAGCGCAATGCCCTCATTCGCGGCGTGCTTGGCCAGCACCTCGTAGTCATCGACCTTGTCCCAGGGGATGTGTAAAGCAACTGAGTTCACCGCACCGGTCAGGCGCGCGACCACGGCCGCATCACTGACCTTCTCGAAAGGGTCGCGCGGCACACCTGGCTGGGCGAACACCTTGAAGCGCGTGCCGGAATTGCCGTAAGCCCAGGAGGGCACTTCAATCTTGAGCAGGTCGAGTTGCTGCTTGGCTGCCGCTCGATCCATTCCCTCTCCCGCCGCCGCCTCGACCCCGTCGACTAAGGCTAGGGCTGCAGGAGCGACTCCCAATGAACCAGGGTGGTCACCGCTCTGCCCCCCTCGTCGTGCAGCGTGATCTGCCCGGGGACGTCGAAGTCAATTGCCACGACCCGTCCAAAGTCGGATTCGGTGAATGCGATGCCTTGAATCGAGGTGATGGACACCGGCTGGTCGGCACGGAACGCCCGCGTCGTCGGGATGCCCTCGGCCGCGAGCAGGTCGGCCCGCGAATCCAGCAGACCCGCGGCGAAGTAGGAGCAAACGTCCTCGATGCCCATCCGGCCGATGAACCGGCTGGACCAGGGCGGCTGCGAGCGGCCGCCGTTGGAGATCCACAGGATGGTGGCCGGGAAGTCGCAGATGTTCTTGAGGGAAAACCAGACGCACCCGTCTAACGTTGCCGCTGCCCAGCCGATGGGGCCAGCCGCCGGGTCGTTGACGAGCATGACGAGGTCCTCGTGACCACTGGGCGTCGGATAGTGCGTGAGGTCCAGCGCACCGCCTGCGGCCAGCGGTACGGCGGACAGATCGTCGAACCGTGCACCTTCAGTCAGAATCTGGTGCTCCCCCAAAGCGGGGTCGGAGAACGTGCCGGGGTAGACCGACTGAAACCGCATCGGACTGAACCCCAGCCGGCCCGCACCGATGGCCAGCTGCGAGAAGTCGATCACCGGGTGGGTGCCGTAGCTGAATGCGCCGGTAAGTCCGGTGATCGTGAACGTCTGGTACAGCACGGTCTGCCCGTCAACGACCTTGACGAGTTTTTCCACTCGCGCGCCGGTGTCGGTGGTGTCGATTGCCAATCGGACGGCATCCGACCGGTGTTCCGCCACCTGCCAACGACTACTCGCGGGATCGCCGTGCAAAGGACCATCGGGCTGTGCACCAAATGGCAGGCAGAAGAAGTCGCCGCGCAGCAGGTCCAGCAGCGGTGGGATGTCTGCGATTTCGCCTGGCAACCACGGGGCCAACACATAGGGCTGCACCTGACGATCGCCCTGCGTGAAGGTCACCGGCGCCACCTGAGCGCCCTGCAGGGTCACCCATGCCTGCACCGACGAACTGCTCACTCCCACTGACTCGGCCCCATGGACCAGACGCACCTCAGACACGTCGGCACTGTAGCCGTCCGTCACTGCCAGACCTGCGTGACAGACACATATATAGGTGACGTTGCTGGCCGGCTCCCAATGGGAGACTGCACCGTGCTTTCGCTGATCCTGATTGGTGGAGCGGCCGGCACCGGCAAGACTTCCCTGGCCGGTGCGCTTGCTACTCGGCTGGGCGCCAGTGTCGTTGATCTGGACGACGTCACGGCATCACTAGTGCAGGACTATCTCGCAAATCATCCGGAATCCAGCGAAGCCCATGCGCTGTCGACCCTTCGGGATGAGCGTTATGCCCTGCTTGCTCAAGCAGCAGCGCAGCAAAGCGGCCTGACTATCGCCGTGGCGCCGTTCAGTCGGGAGTTGGCCGTCGCGAAGGATTGGGCCGCCTGGGTGCGCGCCGCTGGGCGCACCGACCAGCAGTGCCGAACGCTGCAGACCACCCTGCCTGCCCGAGAACACCTGCGACGCCTACAGCAACGTGGGGCAGCCCGCGATGCCGAGCGCATTGCCCTGGCCAGTCTGCCGGTAACCGTTATCTGCGACGGCAGCATTGAGGTCCAAGTCGTCGACGCCAGCGAACCCGTCGAGCAACTCGTCGCGGCACTGCTGCCCACCCTGACCAGTGCGTCCCCCGGATTTGGGGGTTAGCCGGCACCCGCTACAGTCTGCCCTGACATCGATTACCTTGTTGGCTCTGTTGAGTTGTGGCCGTTGTGTGACAACGATGTCTCGACTGGTGGAGGTGGCATGGGGACGCTGATCCTGAACCCCAATCCCGTCTTCGACCGCACGATCGGCCTAGTCGAGCTCATCCCGGGGGCCGTGATGCGCACCCTGGACGTCGAACTCACTGCCGGGGGCAAGGGCATCAACGTTGCACGCGCCCTGCGCACCCTAAATACGCCGGCATCCCTGGTCATTCCAGTCGGCACAGACGACCGGCAGCGCTACTGCGACCTGCTCACCGCGGAGGGGGCCACCTTCACCGCAGTGCCGGTACCCGGCCCGGTGCGTACGGCGAGCATTTACCTCGAACAGCGCGTGGAGCGGGTGACGGTGGTGAACGACGCCGGGCATCCGATGGACCAGGCAGCCTGGGCAACGGTGCTGGATGCGGTGGCTGAGTTGCTGCAGCCCGATGACCTCCTGCTGTGTATGGGCAGTTTCCCCCCTGAATTTCCGGCCGAAGGACTCGTCGCCTTGATCGAGACGGTGCACCGCGCACAGGCACGCATCCTGATCGACACGGTGCCCAACCTCTTGGGCGCCGCACTTGCCCACCACCCAGACCTGGTCACTCCGAATCTCGACGAGGCATTGGCTGCGCTGGACGCACGGGATGCGCACCTCATCGATGCGCATGACCGCACCGATGACGAGGTGCGCGAGCAGGCCGAGCAGGCCGCGGTCGCACTCTGCGCCCGGGGTGCCCGGCGGGCATTCGTCACCGCTGGCGCGACCGGCGTTTGCTTCGCCGACGGTGAGCAAGTCCTGTGGTTCGACTCCTTCCCGGTGACGCCGGTGAGCACCGTGGGTGCCGGGGATTCCTTCGTCGCAGGCATCGCCAGCGCCTTACACACTCAGGCGCTGCAGGACCAGGCCAAGCACGGGGCGGCGTGGGATAACTGCGATTGGGCTACCGCCACGCTGACCGGAATCGCCACAGCTGCCACTTCCTGTGAGCAGGTACGCGCCGGTGGCATCGATCCGCAGCGGGTGCGGACGATCCTGGCCGAGCTGCTAGCCAGGCCAGTCACCATCACCTCAGCGGGTGCCCGCTCATGACTCGTCCTGTTCGGCTCAGTGACGTCGCCGCTGTGGCCAAGACCAGCACCAAGACGGCATCGCGGGTCATCAACGGTGACCCGCGTGTTTCCGCCGACACCCGGGGCAGGGTGGAACGCGCTGTCGTCGACCTGGGCTATCGCGTGGACGTGCTGGCACGGTCCCTGCGGCGTGGTGTCGATGACGCCATCGGAGTTTTGGTGCCGTCGATCGGCGATCCATTCTTCGCCAGCGCCCTGCATGAAATCGAGCAGTCCGGACGCGCTCGCGGAATCCAGGTGATCATCGCTAGCATCCCGCAGGATCCGGACCAGGAGCGTCGGGCCGTGGAAGGCCTGCTTGCCCGACGTGTTGCCGGCCTGATCATTGCGCCCTCATCCGCCGACTACCGGTTCCTAGCTGCGACAACGACACCGGTGGTGTTCCTGGATCGCGTTCCGCTCGGGGTCGCCGCCGAGACCGTGATGGTGGACGATCGCGCCGGGGCGCGCATGGTCGTGCATCACCTCGCCTCGTTCGGGCATCGTCGAATCGCATTAATCGGAGATGCCCGCGAAGTGCCAACCTCCAAGGCGCGGCGGGACGGGTACCTGCAGGCGCTGCAGGAACTTGGGCTCGCCGTTGACCCCGAACTCGATCGCTCGGACTGCGCGGATGCTCGTCGAGCCTTCGACCAGACCTTTGCGCTGCTGGATCTGCCGAACCCACCCACCGCGATCTTCAGTGGCCGCGCGGAGACCTCACTGGGAGTGGCACGGGCGCTGCATCGACGCGGCCGCACCGACATCGCGATGGCATCCTTCGACGACTTCGCGCTCGCCGAGATCCTGGAGCCTGCCATCACCGTCACCGATCATGATCCGCACACCCTCGCCCACTTCGCCATGGAGCGACTGCTGGCCCGACTGGATGGTGCAGCGTTCGAACCCGGTGAGCACCTGCTCCCCCTGCAGGTCATTACCCGCGGCTCCGGCGAACTTCGCCCGCTGCACGTAGTCCCTGACTCAGCGGCGTTGGGGGTGGGCGCATGAGTGACGGATTGCTCCTTGGCATCGACGTGGGAACCACGTCCATGAAGGCCCTGGCTCTTGACCCAGCCGGGCGAACCGTGGGTTCGGCATCTGAACCCACGGTGTGGGAGGTCTCCGCCGGGGGCCAGACTCAGCTACCAGCCGACCGGCTCGCCGACACCGCGATAGCGGTACTGGCTGCAGCCGCGCAGGACGCCGGCGGTGGCCCGGTGCTGGGCATCGGCATCACCGGACTTGCGGAGACCGGCGTGGTCGTCGATGCGCATGGCAAGCCGCGTATGCCAGCCATCGCCTGGTACGACCAGCGTGGCAAGGATGAGCTCGCGGCACTACCCGACGACTTCCAGCAGCTGTTCCAGGCGACCACCGGCCTGGCCTGCAAAGCCGAATGCTCCTTTGCCAAGTTGCTCTGGCTGAACGGCACGGGTTTCCGCATCGAGGCGGGCCAGACCTGGCTCAACGCCCTGGAGTACGTCGCCTACCGCCTGACCGGGGCGATGATCAGCGAACCATCGCTGGCGTCGCGCACTGGTCTGCTCGATCAGCAGACCATCGCCCCATGGACTGGCACCCTCGATCGCATCGGAGCCAGTTCTGACCTGATCCCGCCCCTGGTCAATGCCGGCACGAGCATTGGGCTGGTCGGCGATCAGGGGCCAGCAGAGCTTCGCGGTGCGGCCGTCACGGTCGGTGGCCACGACCACCTGGTGGCCTCCGTTGGTGCCGGTGCCGTCGGTGGCGACGACCTGTTCAACTCCTGCGGCACGGCCGACGTCATCGTGCGAAGCCTGCCGCGCACATTGAGTAACGACGAACGTGCGCAGCTGGTGGGGCGTGGCCGGTTCTGCCGGCTACGCCCACCTTCTTTTTGTCGAGCCTTCGATTCGTTGGGTTTGTGAGCGTCAGATGTCCTGATTCGTCGGGATCATCACCAGATCGCGAATGGTCACATGCCGAGGAGTGGTGAGCATGAACAGCACCGCATCGGCGACATCAGTCGACCGAATTCCACTGGCTGCCGCAATCTGCTGGTCGACCTTTGCGTCGTCGGCCACCCCCCACAGCGGGTTCAGCACGATGCCGGGCGCCACGGCGCCGATGCGCACCCCTGAACCCACAATCTGCTGCCGCGTGGCGTGTACGAATGCCTGCACCGCGTGCTTGGTCGCCGTATAGACCGGCTCCCAGGAAATCACCTGATGCCCCGAGACCGAACTGGTCACGACGATGTCACCGGCGCCCCGCTGCAGGAAGCCCGGCAGGGCGGCATGGATGGCATGCATGACCCCGGCCACATTGGTGGTGACGAGTTCGTGCACGCGCTCGGCCGGCACGGTCCAACCCTTGTCCGGGAGGTACAGACCGGCATTCGGCAGCAGGATGTCCAACCGGCCGAACTCAGACTCGGCCAGGGCCACTGCTTCTCGGGAAAGTGCTGGGTCGGCGATATCGCCCACCAGCGTGCGCACTGGGCTGGTCATGGTGTCGGCAACCGCAGCAAGTCGCTCAGCATTGCGACCGAGCAGTACCTGCGAGACACCACAGGCGTCAAGTGCCTGGGCGTACGAGCGACCGATCCCGGAACTTGCCCCGGTCACAACGGCGACCGAACCAGCGAGTGGATGCGACACGATTTCTCCCTTGCTCCCGTCGTACCTACTAGCGACTCATGGCTCGCCGGTACTGCTCGTCCGGCCTAGTCTCGATGCGCACACCCTCATGCTCATCCAAGAACACCGGGCCACCAGCAGCAATTGCTCCAAGGAGCACAGCAGCAACTTTCACAGTCATGCTCGTGGTGTCAATGGCGTCCTGGACATCTCGGGCTGCAACGAACACTCCATGATTACGCAGGTAGATCACCTTCGGCATCCGACCGTGGGCCTGCGCGAACTCGTCGACACATCGTCGCACGGTTCGTGCCAGCGGAAGTCCTGGATCAACGTAGGGCACCAGCAACTGGTGCTGCCCCATCATCACGATTTGATCCGGGAAGAGTGCTCCGGCAACGAGTTGCTCCGCCGCCGTGGAGCAGAGCAGGCGATTGACCGGGATCGGGTGGGTATGCAGCACCACGTCGGCGTCTGTGCGCTCCAACACAACCGCATGGAGCAACGCTTCAACCGATGGTCGACGTGTGGACACGCCCTCATCGGCACCGTCTGCCATCGAAGCGCGATATGCCTGGTCAACCGCCGTATCGCCTGCCGCATCCTGATCGAGCAAGGCCAACAGCGGGGCCAGGGACACGTCAACGAGGTCCGTTGACTCCAGCCGCTCCATCGAACAGCCTGACGCCTTGACCACCATGCGGTCGGCCAACCAACGACCCGAGACATTGCCCTCCGCCGCGCAGGCCCACTGCAAACTCGGCTGTCCGGCGTAGCGAGCCAACCGCACGAGGTCGGCGCGCAGGGCGTGCTGGTCAGTTGAGCTTGCGGCTGAGGATTCAGGCACGGGCCCAGCCTGCCGCACGACGTGCCTGAGCCAACGTTGGGTAGGCGTCCAAGGCCACTGCCTGGATCATGATGTTGCCCAGACAGGTTGCCTCCACCGGTCCGGCATGGACGGTAAGTCCACTTCGTGCCGCTGACCAGTCTCGAAGCAGGCCAATGCGCGCGCCCCCACCGATGATCGTCAAGGACGTGAAGGGCCGGCCGACCAGTTCAGCCAACCCTTCAGCGGTTTGAGCGAAACTTGCCGCCAGGCTGTCGATCACCAAGGCAACGATGCCCGCGCGATCCTGTCCGTCGATAGAGCCACCGTGTTCGCGGTACGCGGCGACCAGTCGCGCCGGCATATTCCCGGGCTCCAAGAACTCCGCCGAGCCCGGATCGATCACTGGGCCCTGGTTGGTGTCGATGCGTAGGGCAGCTTGCGCCAGCAATTCATCGCGCAGCGCCGCGGTATCTGCTGGGCCTCGTTCAGTAGACGCCCAGTGGCGCAAGCACTCCTCCAACAGCCAAGTGCCACTGAGGTTTCGCATCAAGAGAGTGCGTCCGTCCGCGCCGGCTTCATTGGTGAAGCCACCCAATCGCGCGGCGTCGGTGAGCACCGGACTGCTCACCGTCGCACCCGCCAGAGCCCAGGTACCGCAGGAGATCGTCACCGTGCGACCTTCGTCGTCGTCGACCGCCGCGAAGGCGCTGGCAGTGTCATGGGCGCCGGTACGAACCACCGGAATCGGGTCCGCAAGCCCGAGTTCATGGGTGATGCTGGGCGTGGTCAGCCCAGCGACTGTGCTGCATGGTTGTACAGGGGGCAGAATCTGAGACGGGATCCCGTAGCGCCGCACCAGGTCCCAGGCCCAGTCACCGGTTTGCCGATCGATCAGCCCGGTGGTTGACGCCAGGCTCGCTTCGGCGCCGATCGCACCACTGAGCCAGTAGGTCCACAGGTCTGCGGTCAGTAGCATCGTCTGGTTTGGCGCTAACAGCCCCTCGTTGGCATCGCGCACCAGTTGATAGACCGTATTAATGGGTAGGGCTTCAATGCCAGTGCGGGCATATGCCTCCTGTGCCGTCACTCGCTCCTCGGCACGTGCAACGTCGGCGTGGCTGGTGGCCCGATAGTGCCGAAGCTGTGCGCAGAGTTCACCGCTGCCGTCAATGAGCCCATAGTCGACACCCCAGGAGTCCACTCCGATGGCGGCAACGTCAAGCCCGCGCTGCCGGCACTGCGCTACTGCGATACGCAACCCACGCAAACCGGCTTGGAACAACGCCAGGCCGTCCCAGCAGAGCACTCCGTCACGTTCCACCGGGACATTTGGGAAGCGGTCGATTTCGAGTAGTTCGAGTCCGTCAGCGCCGAACCACCCGGCGACGACACGGCAACTCTGCCCACCCAGGTCAACGGCCAGGTAGGCGTGCCTGGGACTAGATAGCGGTGTAGCCGCCATCGATGATGATGCCCTGGCCGGTGAGGTATTGGGATTCGGGCCCGGCCAGGTAGCGCACCAGTCCTAGCAGGTCTTCGGGTTCGCCCATGCGTCCGGCCGGTATCGCGGCGACCCATTGCGCCTTCAAATCGGGATTTGCTTCGGTGAACTGACGAGTCATGTCCGAGAGCATGTAGCCCGGCTCGATGGCGTTCACCCGAATCCCAGCCTTGGCCCACTCCACAGCAAGTGACTTGGCAAGCATGCTGACCGCTGCCTTGGATGCGTGGTACGAGGCCTGGAACTGCGGCACGTTGACGATGTGAGCCGACATGCTGGAGATGAGAATTGCCGAACCAGGCTTGCCAGCAGCTAGCAGCCCCCGTGCAAAGGATTGGCAGGCGTAGAAGGTGCCATTGAGGTTGATCTCGATGACTCGTTGCCACTCCTCGGGTGTCACCTCGGTACTGGCGCCCCAGATCGTGATCCCTGCCGCGGTGACCAGCACGTCAGGCAGGCCAAGCTGCAACGTCACTTCATCAAAGGCGGTCTCCACCGCAGCCGCATCACGGACATCAACCTGGAGTCCTGCTGCGGCCACGCCGCAATCTGCCGCGAGGGTGGCCGCAACATCAGCGGTTTCGTCAAGGACATCCAGCAAGGCAATCGCGCAGCCGTAGCGAGCAAGTTCTTGGGCCATGGCTAGGCCTAGGCCGCGGGCTCCCCCGGTAACCACGGCCACTGATGGCTGAGTCATACACCGGAGCCTATTCGGCGGCGGGCAGGCGCGTGAGAGTGTTCATGTGAGAATGTTGCGGTGATCGAGGCAGCGATCCCGTTGGCCTTTACCGCCTCCTGGGCGAGCGGCCTGAATCCCTATCTTTTGGTACTGCTGCTGGGCCTGATCGGCCGGTTCACCGACCTCGATGTCCCCCTGGCCCTGCAGCGCGTGGACGTCTTAATCGTCGTCGCGGTGTTGGTCGTGATCGATGCCATCGCCGACAAGATCATGTGGCTGGATTCAGCATGGGATGCCATCAACACCGTGATTCGACCCATTGCTGGGGCGACCATGGCGGTGCTGATTGCGCAGCCCGCGGTCGACCTACCCACCGCCGTCATTGCTGCCAGTGGCGGCATCGTCGCACTCATCACTCACCTGGCCAAGGCAACCATTCGCCTGGGCGTCAACACCTCACCGGAACCGGCGAGCAACATCGCCGTTTCGGTGACTGAGGACGTTGCCGTGACCTCGGTCGTGATCATTGCACTAGTGAATCCGTGGATCGCGGGAGGAATTGCGGCCGTACTCCTCGGCGGTGCCGTCGTTGTGGCCCTACTGGTGTTCACCACGGCACGCGCTGCCCTGCGCGCGCGACGCCGTGCACGCGATCGTCGCCGACAGATTGGTTCTCCGTCAGCTCAGGAGTAACTAGGCCTTCGCATTCACGTAGTACGTGGTGCTGGCTTTCTGCCGTTGAGCGGGTGTCTTCAACCGGACGGCAAATGTGCCTTTGGTCTGGAATGCGATGGCTCGCAGCGCAGCATTCCCCTTCTTATTGGATGCCGCCTTACCAATGTTCACCCATGAGCCATTGATCTTGATATCTACGGTGAACTTCTGTTTCTTGATGAGACCGCTGACACGGATCCTGGTCGCCTGATTCAGCGGAATACTGACCGATTTTGCTGAACCTGCAGACTTCACACCCTTCACTAACTCAGTGCCCTCAGCGTCTGCGGAAGCATCCTCGCTATACAGCAGCACGCCACCGCCAATCGGCTCACCGGAGTCGTTTGGCGCCTCCGAGTAGGTGAAGCCATTGGTCAATGTGCCGGTACCGGCTGCATTGGTCACCGATACAGAAACGGCACCAGCGGTACCTGCCGGCGTCAGCGCCGTCATCTGCGTAGCCGAAACAACCACAACGTTGGAGGCGGTGCTATTACCGAAGGCCACCCTGGTCGTTCCAGTGAAGTTCGTCCCGTTGAGCGTGACCGACGTACCGCCTGCGGTGGTACCCGTGGACGGTGACACCGCGACGATGGTCGGCACCCCGGTGGTCCCACCACCGGCACCAATGGTGATGGTCTGCGTGGCATCAGTCATCCCAGTGGAGCTGAATGTGAGGATGTAGGTACCGTTCGCCCCGGTGATCCCGAGGTTGGTGTACCTGGCGATACCGGAAACTGCGGCTACGGCTGCCGTACCAACCAACGTGGCACCGGTGCTCACCGTCGCAGTCACCGATGCGGTACTCGTCGAAACCGTGTTGCTACCAGTGTCTTGGACCGTCACCTGAGGCTGAGTCGTGAACGCCACCCCTGAGGTGGCCCCGGCAGCCTGCGTCGTGACGGAAAGTTTGGACCCTGGCCCCACGACCGGTGTCACGGTTGCCGTGATGCTAGTGAGGCCAGTTGAGGCGAAGGTGAGGGTGTACGGAATACCCGGTGAACCAGTAATGCCGAGATTGGTGAACGTCGCCAGACCCGCAGTCGCCGGGACCGTCGTGGTACCGACGAGGGTTGCTCCAGTGCTCACACTCACCGTGACATTCGCGGTGCTCGACGTGACCCGGTTACCACTTCCGTCGTTGATGGCAATCTGCGGTTGCGTGGTGAAGGCGACACCGTTGGCGGCACCCGCGGGCGCGGTGACCACGACCAGACCGACGGCGGCTCCGGGGATCGTGACGTTCTGACTGATCCCAGTCACGCCAGACGCCGTGAAGGTCAGGGTGTACGCCGTGCTCGAGGTACCGGTAATGCCCAGGTTGGTGAAGGTGGCGACCCCGCTGCTGGCTGTGACCGTGGTGGTCCCCACCAGCGTCGCGCCACTGCTGACCGATGCGGTCACCGCCAACGTGCTGGACGTGACCGTGTTGCCGCCTGCATCCTGGATGGCAACCACCGGTTGGGTGCTAAACGCCGAGCCCGAGATCGCGCCGTTGGCAGCGGTGGTGATACCCAACTTGCTCGCTGCGCCAGCAGTCACCGTGATTGACTGAGAGACGCTACTGACTCCCGACGCAGAAAACGCAAGAGTGTACGTACCGGCAGGGGCGGTAATTCCGAGGGTAGAGAACGTGGCTGTCCCACCGGTGGACAAGACTGCTGTAGTTCCGATGAGCGTGGCACCCGCGCTGACCGTAGCGGTCACCGTGGTGTCGCCGCCGACAACACTGATAATCGGTTGAGTGCTGAAAGCGGCTCCGGCAGCGGCTCCGGCGGCGTTGGTCGAGAAGGCAATGCTGGTGGCAGCCAGGGCGGGTTGCGACTGAGCAACGAGGGTAAGGCCGGAGCCCAAGAGGGCGCCCGCGAGCAGGCCCCGGAGCGCCGTGGACCGCGTCCACCGTTTCATCCCATACTCCCCTCACGTCACACAGGTCACAGCATTATCTCCACGAAATCCCAAAATCCCCGCAATGTGGGCGGCGCGGCGGCGAGCCGCCGCCGGCGCGCCTCAGGCCAATTCGGCCTGAAGGGCCTCTGCCACCCGGAAGGCTGCGACAGCGTCCGACATTGTGGCGCCGGCAGACCCCCCGGCGATGAAATCGCGCAGTTGCTCCTGTAGGGCCAGCCGTTGGGCAACATCGGCCTGCTGTGGATCTACCAGGACGAGCCGTTCATGACCCCGAGAACCGAAAACTTCCACGGCCACCAGGTCGCCGCCCGGGAAGAAGCGACCTAGTGAAATCACCCCTGAGGCACCCGAGCTGAGTTCGACTAACCCGTGGGCGCTGTCCTGGTCCCCGGAGGCGGGGTCAATGCGACCCACAGCAGCGACGGGATCGAGTTCGGACCCGGTCAGCCAACGAAGCTGATCCACCTCGTGGACGCCCATGTCGATAAAGATGCCGCCACTGCTCCGGCGGAATGCCTGACTCGGTGGCGCTTCATCCCATTGCTGGCAGATGATCGACTGCACTGTTCCAAGTTCCCCCGCCAGAATCCGAGCACGCAGAAGTTTCAGGGACGGGACAAATCGTCGCCAGTAGGCCACCTGCACACGCACACCGGTTGACGAGGCGACGCGGCCTATCTGCAGGGCCTCGCCCACGGACAATCCCGCCGGCTTCTCGCACAGAATTGGCGCGCCGAAGTAGGACAATTCCATGACGACCTGCAGATGGGCCGGCGTTGGTACGGCTACCAACCAGCCATCCACCGGGGTCGAGGCCACTAACGCCGGTACATCTGCGAACACCGGCAACCCAAACCGTTCCAGTTGCTGCCTTACCTGCCACGCTGGCTCGACTACGCCAACAACCTCAATCTCTGCTACCTCGCGAAGGACCGTTAAGTGAAGCTGACCCATTCGGCCAGCACCGACCACCGCAAGGCGGAACACTTTCAGACTCCCAGGTCTCGCAGAACCTCACGATTGTGGCGCTGATCCGATGCCGCCCGAGCAAATCGCTCAGCGGTCTGCGGGAGGATGTCCTGCTCAACGATGAGCCAACCCTCGAAATCGGAGTCAATGAGGAACGACACAATTCCGGCCACATCAACGTCACCCTGCCCAAGTGCAGGAAAGGCCTCGCGGGACCAGATGGACATCGTCGGTTCGTTATCGGCGATGATCCCGCTCATCACGGCCTTCGTGGCGTCTTTGATGTGAACGTGATTGATGCGATCACGCCAGGTACGCAGGAAGGCAGCTGGATCACCGCCACCGATGCAGAAGTGGCCGGTGTCTAGACACAGTCCCATGTCACTGGACTCAAGGAGTCGTTCGACCTCCCATGGTGCCTCGATAAATGTGCCGGTCTCGTGATGGAAGGTGGGCTCGTAGCCGCGATCACGGCAGCGCCTGACCACCTCGGCTAAACCACTTGAAAAGCTCTGCCAGGTGTCCGCATCCATGCCCATGCTGCGGTCCTGCCAGGCACGCCCCGGCGTATTGCGTCGGTACTCACTGCCCGCATCTGCCAGCGTCGGTCGCGGTTTTGGCCCATCAACGTATGGACCGACCGCATCGAAGGTGTCCAGCATGGCATCCAAGTCCGGCATCATGGCTGCGCGACCCTCTGCATCCGCGTAAGGAATCTCCAGGTAAGCACCCGCTAGCCCAAGCCCTCGAGCGGCAAGGCGCTCACCCAGTTGGGTTCCGTGGCCGAGGTAGCCGACCGGACCAAGATCAATGCCTGCATAGCCAGCCGCGCTCACCTGGTCCAAGATGGCTTCGCCATCCGGCACATTGGGGTCGATACCAACCGTGAGCTCAAACGCCCCGTAACTAATCGGCGCGTTCGCCACCGTGATTCCACCGGCCACAGCCTTCTCCTAACCTGTCTGTCTAGTCACGAATTGTTTAGACGTTTTTGACATGTGGATAGCACTTGCACGAATTCATCCTTACGTGAATTCACGTAGTTCATGCGACAGTGCTTCAAGTTCAGCACCACCCGCCATTTCTTGAACAAGCGTGTCTAACTCCAGTTCACCCTTGCGGTAGTTGGCGACGAGTCGACCCCGATTGAGCACATAAAAGTTATCTCCGACGAGAAACGCATGGTGCGGGTTGTGAGTGATAAAGACCACGCCCACACCAGCCTGCCGTGCCTGCAAGACGTAACGCAACACCACCCCCGCTTGCTTGACGCCGAGGGCGCTGGTGGGTTCGTCCAGGATGAGTACGCGCGCGCCGAAGTAAATAGCCCGTGCAATGGCGACAGCTTGCCGCTCTCCGCCAGATAGCGTTCCAACCAGCTGGTCGACGTCTCGAACCTTGATACCCATCGAGGCCAGTTGACTGCGTACCTCGGCCTTGGCGCGCTTGATGGCCAAGAAACCACCATGCACGATTTCATTACCCAAGAAGAAGGCCCGCCAAATGGGCATGAGCGGCTGGGGTGCAAGGTCCTGGAACACCGTTGCGATGCCGCTATCCATGGCTGCCCGCGGTGAGTCCAAAACCACGGGGGTCCCATCAATGAGGTATGCACCCGAATCTGGCTTGTGAACTCCCGACAGGATTTTGATCAACGTTGACTTGCCCGCACCGTTGTCACCAAGGATGCATGTCACCGCCCCAAGTGGAACCGAGACTGAAACATCCTTGAGAGCAATGACGTTACCGAACGTCTTGCTGACGCTCTGCAGGTCCAAGAAGCTCTGAGAATCACTTGTGTTGCCTGTGTTCACAGCTGTTGTCGGGTTCACGAGCGGCCGCCTACCAAGCGCCGACGGAACCAGTTGTTGATCAAGACAGCTGCCACCAGCATGACGCCGAGAAAGAACTTGTACCAGTCACTGTCAATCTGCGCAAAAATGATGCCTTGCCGAACAATGCCGAAGAGCAGCGCACCAAGCGCCGCCCCAATTACTGATCCATATCCCCCCGTCAGCAGGCACCCTCCGATCACTGCCGCAATGATCGCCTCGAACTCTTTACCAGTACCGCGCAAGACATCGGTGCCTTTAAAGGTCACCAACTGCGTGATCGCCACGAACCAGGCCGCCATCGCAGTGGTGACAAAGAGCGATATGCGAACACGGTTCACGGGAACGCCAAGATTGCGGGCGCCGTCAAGGTTGCCGCCTGTCCCAAAGATCCAATTCCCAAACCGCATCCGACTAAGGACCACCGTTCCCAGGATCACGAAAGCGATCCACCAGAGGACCGTGACCGAAAACCCGCCGATCTCGGCGCCGAACATCACCCGCGCCGATTCAAATCCCGGTACATCCTCTAGCCCACCAAGTTGCGTGCGGTCGGTGATGAGGCGGGTCACCCCAATGGTCAGACCCGCCAAGGCAAACAGCATCCCTAGCGTCACGATGAACGATGGCAGCCCAGTGCGCACAACGAGCCAGCCATTGAACATGCCGATTCCGAATGCGAAAACCCCCGAAACTGCGATAGCAATCCAGATGTTCTGCTGCCATTGAATGGCAACCAGAGCGGTGAGCATGCCTGTGGCCGCGATTACCGAGCCCACTGAGAGATCAAACTCACCGGCAATCATCAGCAGGGCAACCGCGACCGCCAGTACCCCGATGTCTGCCGCTACCGCGGTGTAGTTGCGAACCCCATCTAGGCCGATGAAGACTTGGCCGGCCACGAGGGCGAAAACGATCCACACCAGGACCGTGCCAAGGCCGGCACCAAGTTCGGGGCGGGACAACAGCCGTCGAGTCCACCCATGTCTGATAAGTCGCTCATCGGTTGTGCCGGACTCAGCCGGTGGCTCAACCGAGACTTCAGTCGCATTGGTCGCCATGATTCTCCGCCCCAATGTCGCGCCACGTGGTTTACGGGATCCCTGCTCGGTGTCCGCCGCACCATACAGCGGACACC
>JAGWVT010000084.1 GCA_018970765.1 Actinomycetales bacterium | reverse complement strand
CGTCGTCGCCCAGCATGGTGATGAGTGGTTGCATTGCCCGCTCCGCGAAGGCTCGGTCGTCTGCGGTGTCACTCACGGACACCTGGGCGAACAGTGTCGCCGCGATGCCCGCCAGGCCTCCGTACAAGTCCGGGGCGGCAAGCTCAAGGGACATCTGCCCCGAACGGGATGCAACGCCGAGCACTAGCCAGGTGGGCGCACCTACCCGATCAGTCAGTGATGTCTGGCGCAGCGCTGTCAGAATCTCCGCGGCCTCCACCACTGGTCGCTCGTGTGAAGTGCTGGCCGGTGAGGGGCCGTCGCTCAACGAAACAGCAGCACCAATCAGCGACGACTGCCACGCAAGGTCCTGCTGGGACATGCGCGAGAGTCGGTCGACAGCCTCGGCGATTCCGTCCCGGTCGATAAGCCCCGCGATGGACACATGCGTTTCGACCAGATGGGTATCACCCAGCACGATGTCGAAATAGGGAATATCCCATCTCTCCATGGCGTCAATCTCAGCGTGAAAGACATCCCACTTGGTCGTCCGCTGTTCATGGACCAAACTCGATCTGGAAAGCCGATCCAGCTCAAAGCCGCGGGCAAGGCACGAGCGAAGGCTCCGCGGGCTGCTGGCGCGGTTCTGCAACATCGCGTACACACTGGTGCCGCGCAGGACCACGCGTTTGCGCAATCCGGCGAACCTGCGCAGCGCGCGAGTCAGATCAGCCCGATGCTCCGCCTTCATAAACCAGCGATACATCTCGCCGAATCCTTCGATCAGATCGTCCGCATGCATCGTCAACGGGTTGGGCACGCCCACCGGCACCGGCAGACTGTGCGGTTGCGGCATCACTTCGAGCACTGTCCCGCGTTCCATATCGTCGGAATTCACTGCGAGCCACGTACGGATTTCGGTGTCCGCCGCTCCCGTTGCCGACTCGACTCCCAGTGCACTGATGTCGACGGCGTCCTGGCCGGCAGCGAAGGCTTGAGGGGCTGGGAGCATGCCCAGATTGAGAATCCAGTCCTCCATTACATCCGGGAGATGGTCACGTAACTGCTCGACATATGTCCGCGGGCGAACCTCAAACAACGTCTCCGCATCAATGAGCACCAGGTGCTCCCCGTGTGCGATCAGGTTCTGGAAGTGACAGTCGCTGGCTCCGAGCAGGTGGAGCATCGCCATCAGCCGACCGGCATTGCGATAGAACTCCGGCAGCCGTTCCGGGTCGCACGGCGCATGTTCAACGAGCAGGGAATAGCCGTACTGAGCCCCCACAGCGAACACGTGGGTGATTTCATTGCCGCGACCGTCCATGACGGTATCTGTGTCACGAGGGTTAGTCCCGTCCCGATCGAAAGCCGTCATCACCGTACGACGAAATGTCTCGTACTCCTGTTCCAGCCGCAGGTCCTTGGGCTTGTAGACCACGCGTGGGGAGTGACCGCCGAAGGTCAGGATCGCCACGCTTGTACCCCCTCGGTGCGGGTCGCTGAGTCCCCACTCGACTCCGCTTAGGGGTGATGTCGGGTCAACACCGAACTCGCGAGCCAGAACAGACCGATCACCTTCGATGCGGCGGACGAGCAGCGAGGCATTGTGCCGCCAGTACTCGCAGATAGTCGCAATTGCCCGACCGGCAACGGGAAACTCGCTCAAGAATGGAACCAGACCCGAAGCGACAAAGTGGTGACAGTAGGTGCGGTAGGCCGTCCCGGCCCGCTGTTCGTTGAGCGACGACCTCAACACCTGGGACAACTGCCGTGCCAGTGCACAGCCCATGTCATTCCAGGCCGACTGCTCAACGTCGCAGTGATCGCCCACCTCCACCTGCACCCGCCGCAACTCGTGCTTGACGATGGGCCACGCAGCGTGGACGTACGGAATCGGCTTGTCAGTGTCCCGCCGAGCGTCTTCGATTTCCCCATCGATGGCGTCCCACCACGCTGATGCATCAGATTCCTCGTCGGAAAGCGCCGACTGCGCCACCGCAGCCATCATGGTGTGAAGTTCGCCAAGCCACACAGGATTGTCAGCCGTCCGCGAATGACATTCCACCAAGTGGCGGGCACCATCAGGCCCTAGACCGTCCCACTCCAACCGCTTCGCAAAGGCACCCCGCCCCGTGCGATCAATAAGTTCCTGCCATGTCTGCAGCGCCTGCCAATGGGCACCGCCCCTGTCGCGATCCACCGGCCGCTGACCCGCAGACGCCCGCAACCGCTCGCCCCACGGCAATCCATGCAACTTCAGTAGTTCAACGAGATCCGCTGGAACCAGATCATCCGCAGCGAAGTCGGGGCAATCTGGCATTGGCGCAGTCTAAGACCCCGCCAGGGAACTCCAAGGTCGATACCTCTCCACCGGAGACCGCATCTAATGGCTCGTCAGTCAAGTAGGAATCCTGGTTTGCGTTTCCCTTCGGGGTATGTGATGACACATGTGCTCCTCACGTTAGGCCGCACAACTGGTCCGCTTAAGCTCGAAGTCTTCCTCACTCACGGATTGACGGTCTTGACCTACCAGTGCACCCACCTGAGTAAGCCCCCCGCACACACCACACCACGACGGGCGGGTTAGCCAACCACGCCCACTCACGGACTATCTAATGGCAGTAGCCGCGCCCAGGCACGCTATAGGCAACATCAGAGCCACCGGTACCGCCGTCAAGCACGTCGTCGCTAAGGTCAGCATCCGGGTCGCGTAGGCCGGGCACGGTGATGATCAGTTCAGCGGCATCATGAACGCTCCGGACAGCCTGTCACCCTTCCAGGGCGTCTAATTCCAGTAGTTGTTGGCTGCGGCGATCGTTGCAAACTCAATTGCGACCGTCTGGCCTACAGCGATCATCATGCTCGGATCGGTCGAATAGATGAGCCTCTGGCGCGCGCGCTCATCGGCATCGGGCTGGGTCGCCTTGATGATCATCCGAGCCATCTTCATGGCAAGCTCACGCCCCTCCTCGGGCGTTTCCGTCCGTAGCGAACCGCCAGGAATCAGTTCCACTTTCGACATGACCATTCCCCTTAATGCCCCTGGTCGGCCTGGATCGACCGTGCACACGCGCGCAGGTCGACTTCGGCTTCATTTTTTGCATCCTATTGATGCACTCTTGTGCAAGGGTGCAGATCAGTCAAGTGCGCGCTGCCTCTTTGGCTTTCCTGCAACACTTTTTCCCGCCCGAAGATTTCAGGGAAATGGGAGTGGTTGGCTGACATCGTCCCTACTCTTACCCCAACGCGGTCGCCCCCATTTCGCGGCTGCTAGAGGAGGTAGACATGAGTCTTTCCCACGATTTAGATGCAGTCCTCGATGGCGTCGTCGACGGCGACCCACGCGTCCCGGGAGTCGTCGCCATGGTGACGGATCGCGGCGACAATGTATACGAGGGTGCGCGGGGTGTTCGCGATCTCGGCACGGGTGTCCCGATGACGACCGACTCGGTATTTGCGATTTTTTCCACGACAAAGGCGATCACTGGGACGTGCGTCATGCAGTGCGTTGAGGAGGGTTTGCTGGATCTCGACGCTCCCGCGAAGAACTATGCACCCGAAATCGGCAAGCTGCGGGTCCTTGACGGGTTTGACGGCGACGGGAATCCTGTCACGCGGCCACCCAAGCGCGACGTCACGACCCGCATGCTGATGCTGCACACGGCCGGGTTCGGCTACGACTTCTTCAACGAGAATTACAACCGCATGGCCGAAAACCATGGCCAGCCCAGCGTCATCACGGCCACCCGGGCCTCAATCGAGACGCCATTGCTGTTTGACCCGGGTGACAGGTGGGAGTACGGCACGAACATCGACTGGGCGGGCGAGGTCGTTGAGGGTGTTCGAGGCAAGCGCCTCGGCGAGGTCATGCGGGAGCGGGTCTTCGAGCCCCTGGACATGGTGGACATCGGCTTCGTGATGTCACCTTCCATGGCGGACAGGCGTGCGACTATGCACCTGCGCAACGCGGATGGGTCGCTGACCCCTCAGCCTGACCTCGTCCTCACCCAGGAGCCTGAGGTTCACATGGGCGGTCACGGCCTGTATTCGACAGTCGGCGAGTACATGAAGTTCATACGTATGTGGCTCAATGACGGTGCAGGTCCGAACGGACGCGTTCTGAAGAAGGAGACCGTCGAGGCTGCTGTCCGCAACGGCCTTGAGGATCACCAGCGGGTCGTCATGTTGCCGGGTGTCATCCCGTGGCTCTCTAATGACGCCGAGTTCTTCCCTGGTCTGCCTAAGTCGTGGTCCTTCACCTTCATGATCAATGACGAGGAGGCCCCTACCGGACGCCCGGCCGGTGCCATTGGCTGGGCAGGCTTGGCCAATCTCTACTACTGGATCGACCGTGCCAATGGGTTTGGCGGCTACTGGGCTACGCAGATCCTGCCCTTCGCGGACGGGGTTTCTTTCACCGGGTTCATGGACATGGAGACGGCGACATATCGGGCGAAGGCCGCGATCGGAGTCTCCTGAGGTCCACGGGAGTCAACGGGCCTTCGGGTGTAGTGACCTCTGCGCGATCGCGTAGAGGTCACTACACGTTGCATTCAAGTCGGTACTCGTTTTCGGGGCTCCCGAAGGTCCGTTCAAGGTAGTGTCTGCCGCACGATCATGCCAAATGCGGAGGCGTCGGCGTCCAGGGAAGAAGCCAGTGTGAGCGAGTACTCGGGCCCGCCCCGGACAGGTTTTGCGCCGCGATCAAGAAGGGCTTTCGGGGCTATGTCGTCTGGAATGCACGTTCCACCCGATCTGAATTTTGGTGGTGGACCCTCTTCATCGTGGTCGTTCTCTTCGTTGCCGAGTTCCTTGAACACCTCCCGTTCCTTGAGAACGTTTCGCTGATCGGTAGTGGGCGGCAGCACGCTGGGCCGTTGACCACGCCTGCCATGCTGGTGCTTTTCCTGCCCAGTCTGTCGATCTGGATTCGCCGCCTGCACGACACGGATCGCTCAGGCTGGTGGGCCTGGCTCTGGCTGGTCACGATCATTGGCTGGATCGTGTCGCTGGTCTTTGCCGTTTCATGTCGCATCAGTCCTGCAACCCCACACCAGCAGATGCCGCCCCACGCCAACCCGATGCCACCCCGCGCCACCAGATGCAAGCGTGCGCCGAAGTACCGACAGGACTGGGGGTCAAGGGGTCGCAGGTTCAAATCCTGTCAGCCCGACATCGTGTCGACAGGCCTGAGGCCGGCTGGGGTTGACGCGAGTCCGTCAGTCTGGTGGGGTACATGGATGCCGTCCCTGATGCGACCTGTCCTCGCCCTTGCCGCCTGCGTAGCCCTCACGGTGCCTCTAGTTGTCCAGCCGGCCCATGCCGCGCAGTACAGCCGGTTGAGCGAGCGCACGCTGGCGCAGTCCTCTCTCGGTGCCGGAGACGTGCCGCGATGGATATCTCGCGGGACCACGCCGGAGCTGAAGCAGTCATTCCGCAAGGGAAGCACCGCTGAATCTCCCGGATTGTGCCTGGATCGTAATGGCGAATCTCTCGAGGGGCGGCAGGCGCGGCAGTCGATGGTCTCTACCGTTGCCCTGCGCAGGAATACCGAGGTCATGTCCTTCATCTACCAGTACCGCACACGCGAGGCAGCGGTGCGCGCCTGGAACAACCTGAATGCGCTCGCTCAGCTGTGCGAGGGACGGATCGAGGTGGATCTGTCGGGCGAGGGGATTTCCACCAGGATGGTGTTTAACACCACGGTGAGCCAAACCCGGCCCCTCTACGGCACGGCGGGCCTGACGTTGTTCCTCGATTTCGACATTGTCACCAGTGCCTTCGATACGGAATTCGCCTTCGTTGGTGATTCGTATGTCAGCTACTACCTAGCCGGGAAGTCCATCGTGGGAGTGGCGTTCACATCCAGCGAAGGAACTCGGGGCGTTGGTCGCGTCACTCGAGGGTTCGTCGACACCATGTCGATCGTGATCGCCCAGCGGGTGGAGCGTCGTTCCCTCCGCTAGTTAAGGCGATCTCCAAGGGCCCGCTCATCCTGATCGCCGCTCCTGCGTCTGTCCCTCGCACGTTGCCGCTATCGCGGTGCGCGGGAATACCTCAGTCCCCGATCCAGCGGTGTGCCAGCGCCTGGCCCAGCTCCTCGACTGCATCGCGTTCATCCCGGGTGAGCCCCTTGCGGTCGGCGTAGTCGAATTCCACGCTGTGGATGGAGTTTCCGGCCCGGAAGAGCACGTAGTAGCCGCCGTCCTCGGTATCCGGGTCGGCCTCGTCGGCGCTTAGTTGGATGGATATCCAGATGCCTCGCTCTCCGTTGACCTGACGCCTGGTGCGGCCGTTGGAGATGCGATGCAGAATCGGTCGCGACTCATCGCCGACATTGTTGACGCCCGTGCATCGCCTTGCTTGACGCACTAGGTAGTTCCACTCGTTGCGCGTCGCGGCCGCGGACTCGTAGGGCCAGACCTTCTGCTCGAGGGCGATGGGGTCGTTCCACACGTTCGTCTCGCCCAGCTCTACCTGGTAGAGCAGGTTCGTCTCGCGGCCCCGGATCTCCTCGCCGTCCTTGTCGCATAGCTCCTGGTGCTGGCCGCCATGAGCCTTCATGGTGTATTCGATGCCGGGCGAAATGCGCAGGAACTTGGGGGCGTCAGCACGAGTGAGCATTCGCTCGAAGTGACGAGCCTGCTCTGCCGGCGTGGGTGGGTAGTGGTCCTTGGGGCGTCTCACCGGTGACTCCTTGCATGCCTTGGGTTATCGGGGCCCGTCATGGCGACGCTAGCAACAATCGCGGCCGTCAGGACGGCGTCCCGCTAGAGTTAGCGCGCTAGAACGCGGAGGTGTGGCCGGTGGCGGTCTTTGCGCTTGGAGTCGCGATCCTGCTGGGATGCGTGGGCATCGGCATTCTGGTGGGAATCGTCATCGTCCGGCTTGGGCGCAATCACGATCCGCTCGATGACACCGGCTTCGTGGCTGACGGACTCAGTGCGACACTCGGCACAGTCGGCGGCCTGCTTGCCTTTGTTCTTGGCTTCCTGGTCGTGTTCACGCTCGACAACTACACGTCTGCCCAGGACGTGGCCGCCAATGAGGCCAGTGCCTATTCGGCCGCGTTCGAAGCGGCGGTGCTCCTGCCGGCCGATCAGGCCGAGCCGATCAAGCGCGACGTCGCGTGCCTGATCGAATCCGTCCGGACCGAGGGGTGGTACTTCTCCAGTGGCGACGGGCCATCAGCGGATGACAACCTGGAACTGTGGTGGGTCACCACGCGGCAAAGTCTTGGCTCCCTCACCGAGCCCACGCCCCTGCAGGAGTACGCCGTCGAGACGATCTTTGCCTCGCTGGCCGAGGCGAGAAGCCTGGGGGAGCAGCGGGTCTTGATGAATGACAGTGCGGTCCCGCCAGTCATCTGGGTCGTCATCTACATCGCCTTCGCGGCCACGATCGCCTTGACCTACGTCAGCCTGCGCAACAACACCTTCATCCTGCTGGCCTCCATCGGCTTGATGACTGTCGTGGTCGCCGCCGTTGTATGGACGCTGTTCACCTTCGCGAACCCCTTCTCCCCAACTGACGGCACCGCGGTGCGGGCGGATGACCTCTCCGGAACTGTGGAGCGGCTGCGTGACACCTACCCGGGCCCGGCGTGGGAGCCATGCCCCGACCGGCCGCCCGGCACCTAGCGGCTACCGGGCCTGGCCTTCATGGAGGTGCCTGCCCGTCAGCTGTAGCCCAGGACCAGCGACGACTGCTTGAGCCCGATCGCGCGATCCTGACGGAAGGATCCGTCCACGCGGATAGTGATCTGCGAGCAGTTGTCGAACCGGCTCAGGCGCAGGGGCGACGTGCTGTGGCCGTAGGCGGTCTGGCCGATGCCCAGGCTGTTGCCGTCGTACTCGGGCCGGAAGGGGTTTTGCAGATGCACGGTCAGCGTCTGGCGGGCGCCATTGCACGATGCCGTGAAGCGCACGCCGCGTGCTGAGAAGCCCGAGCCGCCGTCAATCCGGTCGGCGACCAGGGCATCCACGACGAGATAGACCTTGCCCGGCTTGGCGCTGGCCAAGGAGGTGATGTTAAACGTCCATGTCGCGGACTCGGTGTCCTGATGGACCCAGTACCACCCGTCCTTGAGCGTGCCGTTCGAGGTGAATGCGCTGGCATTGTTGACACCGACCGCGGCGGACGCCGAGCCCGGCACGAGCGCGACGAGGGCCGCGGCGCAGGCCGCAGCCAGCGATCCGAAGGCAAAGGTCTTCACACTGTCTCCTGACGTCATCTG
>JAGWVT010000083.1 GCA_018970765.1 Actinomycetales bacterium | reverse complement strand
CACCACCGATCCGACCTCGGTGACGAGCAACCGGGTGAGCCTGCAGGAGACCTCGTACGACCCCCAAGGCCGAGTCTACCGCTCGCGGCGGCACAAGATCACGCAGAGTGGCACAGGGGCAGGCAGCAGCACCGACACGCTGGACACGCTGACGTGGTACGACCCGGCAGGGCGCGTGATCGTGTCGCACGGGGGATCGATCGGCAAGACGATGTACGACCGCCTTGGCCGCGTGGAGCGGCAGCTGACGCTGGCGAAGCTTGGCAGCACGGCGTATGGCGACCTGTATGATGTGGAAGCGCACCAGACATTGGTGAATGCGGCGGATGTGGTGGTGGAGGAGCAGCGGACGTACATGGATCCTGATTCGGGGTTGCCGCTGATGCAGGTGGCGTACAGCCGGACGCACACGAACACGGGAACGGGCGAGCTGGTGGGGACGCCCAGCGACTTCTCGGCGGTGGGTGCATCCTCAGCCAACTGGAGGGCGCAGATCAGTTGCACGTGGTATGACGCGTGGAACCGGGCGACGGACACGGCCTCGTACGGAACCAACGGTGGAGGTGCGTTCGACCGTGACGCCGTGACCTCGGCTCCCTCTCGGAGCGATGCGGTGCTGGTGCAGAGCACGTCGTACGCCTCGGATGGGACGGTGCTGGAGACCACCGACCCCAAGGGCATCAAGGCCAGAACGGTGCTGGACGACGCGGGCCGCAAGATCAAGACGATCGCCAACTACGTCGATGGCACTTCCGGTGGCGGGACCAACGGCGATGAAGACCAGGTGGTGACCTACACGTACACCAACGGGTTGATGACGGCGATGACGGCCGACCTGCCCGGCAGCGAGCCGGATCAGACGACGACCTACGCGTACGGGGTGGAGAAGGGGACGAGCACGGGGCAGTCGGACCTTGCCGGCAATCGCCTGCTTCATGCGGTGACCTACCCGGCGGGAAGCTACTCGGCCGGCGCGGACCGGCAGGTGACGTACGCCTACAACGCGCAAGGTCAGCAGCGGCGGATGGTGGATCAGGCGGGGAATGTGACGACGACCTCATACGACCTTGCTGGGCGTGAGACGTCGCGAGCGGTGGGGGTGGTCACCGGGTTCGCAAGCGACGTGCAGCGGATCCAGACGGCCTACGACGCCCGTGGCATGGTCAGCACGGTCACCCAGTATGACGCGCAGAGCGGGGGCACGGCACTTGATGAAGTGGCGTACGCCTACGACGACTGGGGCAACCTGACCAACTTCGACCAGGATGCGGACTCGACGTTCGGTGGCTCGACCTCGGGCCGCTGGGGCGTGGACTACGGCTGGGAGAAGGCGGGTTCGAGCACGACGCCCAATCTCCTTCGAAGAGTCTCGCAGACGCTTCCCGGCAGCAAGACCATCACCTACGGGTACGGCACCACGGGGACGATTGACCTCGCCCTGTCGCGTGTGGCCAGCCTGAGCGTGGGCACAACCTCGGTGGCGCAGTACAAGTACCTTGGGTATGGGCAGGTGGTGGGAACGAACCTGCCCGAGGCGAGCAGTAGCTACGACGCCTTCGAGAGTGGGGCACCGACCGCCTACGGCCGGCTGGACCGCTTCGGCAGGCCGACACTGAGCTATTGGGACCGAGCGAGCGAAGAGTTCGATGCCTACAAGGCATCGATTGCCTACGACCGCAACAGCAACATCACGGCGGTGGATGACCTTCAGAACGTGGACACCGGGTGGATGGGGGCTGTCTACTCGATGGACAACCTCAACCGAGTGATCGCCGCGGACCAGGGCAAGGTGCTCACCGATGGCAGCGGGAACAAGTCGATTGATTCTAACACGCGTTGGCGCAAGGAACTCTGGACCTTGAACCAGACGGGCAACTGGTCCAGCCACTCGATCGGCGACAACTCCGGCGGCAACAACGAACTGGCCGAGACGGGGACTTTTGATACGGCCAACGAATGGACGGGAAGGGCAAGGAGCACCCCGAGCGCATCACCCACCTCGGACACGCTCACCTATGACAAGGTGGGCAACATGACCACCAACGGCAAGGGTGAGAAGCTGGTGTACGACGGGTTCGGGCGGCTGCGTGAAGTGCGGCTGACGGGACAGAGCGACCGGATCAAGAGCGCGTACCGGTACAACGGGATTGGCATGCGGATCTCGCAGGCCATCAACCTGAGTTCGGGAACGAGCGATGATGATGTGACGGATGCGGAAGATTCAGTGACGTACTTTGCGAACGATGAACGCTGGCGGATCGCCGCGACGTATGCCTCGACGGGGAGCGGCGGGACAGGTTCGGCCAGCCTGCTGGAACGCTACGTTCACCACGCTGCGGGCCAAGCAGGCAGAGGCGTCAGCAGCTACATCGACGCGGTGGTGCTGCGCGACCGCGACTTGGACACTGAGGAGTCGTCAACGATCGATGGCGACACCGACCCGCTGGAGGAACGAACGTACATCCTGCAGAACTGGCGGGCCGATGTGGTGGCGACGGCCAGGCGCAATGGCTCGGTGATCGAGAAGATGCAGTACACCGCCTACGGCGCAGCGGTGACCCACCTCTACCAAGGTTCGGTGCGGGGCGACTTTGATTCCAACGGCGGTGTGGATGGCAACGACCTTGACGCCTTCGAACTCGCTTGGGAAAACGGTGAGTCATCGACCGATGTGAACTTTGATGGGGGCATCGACTCGGCTGACCTGTACGCATTCGTGGTGATCTGGGCAACGGGTGAACTGTCAACCGACATCTACGAATCGCACGCGGGCGCCTGCCAGACGACGGCGGTGCGGTTCGGGTACGCTGGCTATGTGCGAGATGGCAGCGCGAATGGCGATCGGGTCTACACGGATGCCGCGGCGGGGCTGTACCACGTGCGGCATCGGGTGTATGACCCGGAGTTGGGGCGGTGGGCGCGAAGGGATGCCTTGGGGTACATCGACGGGCTTAGTTTGTACCAATACTGCCGCGCACACGCGCTATCCGGGCTCGATCCCACCGGTGAACTGACGGAGGGCGAGCTAGTGTACGAAGGGCCGTCGGCGTGTCTGGGTGGGCCGACGTACGCAGTCTTCGGTCATGCGAGCAGCGCTTTGGGCTACATTGGTGTGCCGACTGGTGCCTTTGTGCTCGCTAGCGAATATGCGGTTTCTATCCCGAGCTTTCCTTGGCATGGAAACTGGTGCGGACCTGGCTATGGTGGCAACTTGGACACGTGTACCGATGAGAAGCGAGGAGTAACTCCCGGTGTTGATCCGAGAAAGCAGCGATGCCGCGGAGGCGACCCAAACAACTGTCCACCCAAAGACGGAATGGACCAATGCTGCAAAGCTCATGATGAGTGTTATTATGATACATGTATTTCATATTCCCCTTTCAGAAAATCAGATTGCCAAAAAATCTGCGATGGCGATATTTGTCAGTGTCTGAACAAGCTGAGAGTGCCCGGGCGTTCGACGTGTGATGAATTTGACAACTGGGCAATGCGTATGCTGTTTTGCGTCGGGAACGCCGGAGTGCCATCCGGTACGGATCGAATGAACTGCAAGAACAAACGTAAAGACCAGAAGCGGATTTGTCGGATTGACGGCGTTGTTCAGCTGTGCGATCGATCGGGCATGCCGGAAACGCTACGCGAGCTCATTCCGTATCCTCCCGACTCATTCTAGTTGACGAACTGCCTCTAGACTCGTAGATTGGCGCGTGGTATGTGGTGTCATTCAAGATAGGGCCTCGCCGCCGCTCGGGTGGGCGACGCGCGGCTAAAAGAGGTGTTGAGTGAACGCTCTTCGGTGTTTAATGATACTACTTTGCGGTGTAAGTTGTGTTTTTGTCGGGTGTTATGGCCAAGCGGATCGTGCGACCCCAGACACCGGGCATTGTAATGAAGTTTATCAATATGAGTTTGGCGCTATGAGTTGGTTGTCTGTTGACGCATCAAAAATCGACGATGTCGTCGTGGTAAAAAGTGGTAGGCGGTTGTTCACTCTGCTTGAGGGCAATCATGCGGACCTTGTTGAAGCGGCGGAGGGGCACTCTGGCTACATTGTCGCTGAGCAGCATTTGCCAGCAAACTTTACCGCATCCCAGGTGAGTTTCCGTGCTCGTAGGGCAGCACGAATCGGTCAACTCGATGAGAATGGCGAGATTATGACCTGCGCAGTCGCAGATGTTTCACCGCTGCCGCCATGTGATGTTCGATTGTTTGATTTCCGTAGCGGCGACGAATCCAAGTTTCATGCGTTTGACCATGATGATAGAAGATCCGTTGGGCTCCTGCAGTTGTGGGCAACCGGAGATGCTCGAGAGGGTGCAGCGGCATGGATTATCTTGACTTGGTCGGGTGGAAACAGATGGGTGGTATGGATTGATAACCTAGGGAGAGAACTTCGTCGTGAACTTGTTGATGCGTACGAATTGGAGTGGCCGCTCTCTGTCTTGCCTCTCAAGCCGCAGCAAGCCGGAAGCATCGTGCTTGGGGGCGATTTCATCGCTGTCGCAGATAGCCAGCAGTTGCTTCGTGTTTCAGAATTTGATAAGCCGAACTGCTACTTCAGCATTGGTTCCGTTCTGGCACTGCGGAAAAATGATGGAGCGTTCGTCGTCTTGGCAGATGTGTTCCACAGAGAACCCGCGATTCCAATGATCAGCGGGCTGCTTGGGTTGGGGTATACGGAGCTTCGCTGCCGCGTTCGCGTCGATTCGAATGGATTGACGAGAGTGGGCCCACTTGAAGAAGTCGATGCTTCGAGCACAGCTCATCAGATCGACCGTCGTTCGGTTCCGATACCGGTTGATGAGTGGGTGGAAGGGGAGCCTGCGAGAGTCGGAATTGCTCTGGTTCGTGGCGAACGGGATTCGGTTCTGCTGCGGTGCGTGGCAAGTGACATAAATTGCAACGTTGTTGCTATAACTTCGCAGATTTTGCCGGGGTTTGCGTGGAGTCGTAATTCATCCTACTCCCGCCGGATTCTTGCGGTCTGTGTTCGTGATGCCACAGTTCACGTCTTGTTCGAAACCGGCCACAGAGTCGGGGCCCTTAGGCTGACGAAGCGGGCTGGGTGATGCGCCCCCGATTTACCGTCCGATGCCGAAGCGAGTCACGAGCAGTCATTCAGTGACCGCTCCACGTGACGTGCCCCCGTTTGTTCCGTCCCCCCAACGCGCTGGGCGCGCGATGATGGGCGTCCGGCGGGGACAGTCGCCTCGACACCGGCTTCGCGGCGGCGTCCGTCTCAGTGTTCCGTCCCCCCAACGCGCTGGGCGCGCGATAATGGGGGCGAAGGGAGCATCCAATGGCAGCCAAGAACGACGTGTCCGGGCGTGAGAAGGGCGGCGAGAGCGGGGCGGGCGAGGAGATCCAGCGGTGGACGGCCGGACGCAAGGCCGCCATCGTCCTTGACCTGATCAAGGGCAAGGTCACCGCGGCGGACGTCGCCCGCCAGCACGACCTCACCGTCGCCGAGGTCGAGTCGTGGATCGACAGGTTCGTCGAAGGCGGCCGGGAGGGGTTGCGCACCGTCCCCAAGGACGCCGACGCCCGGTTCGACGCCGAGCGCCTGCAGCTCTTGGCCAAGGTGGGCGAACTCACGCTCCAGGTCGACGCCTTGAAAAAAAAGTCGAGCTCGCAGGCGATCAACGCCTTGACCACGCTCAACGGCACGGCGCAGGGCTCGTGAACCTCGTCGTGGCCCACCTGCGGACGCTGCACGAGGGATCTTCGCTGGCGTCCAAGATCTCCGTCACCAAGGTCTGTCGCTGGTTGGGGCTTCCGCGATCCACCGCGTATTACCAGCCGCGTCCGCCGGCCAAGCGTCATCGGCGGTCGCAGCCGTCCGAACTGCCCGAGCCGTTCCTCGTCGCGATCGTCTATTCGATCATCCAGCACTACCCCACCTTTGGCGTGCGTCAGACCTGGGCCATGCTCAGGCACAGGCTCGGGATCGTCCTGAACCGCAAACGCGTGGCCCGAATCATGCGGGAGCACCGCTGGGGAGTCCGAAAGCGTCGCAAGGGCGGTCGTCCTCGCGTCGAGGTGCCGCGTTCGCTCGCCGAGCGGCCGAACCAGCGTTGGGCGACCGACATCGCCCTGGTTCGCTGCGGGCGCGACGGCTGGTGCGCGTTCGTTCCCGTGATCGACTGCTGCACGCGCGAGGTCCTCGGGTGGGAGTTGTCCGACTCCTGGCGGGCGAAGACCGCCGAGCGGGCCCTCGAATCGGCCTTGATCGGTCGCTTCGGCTACACGCGGGGCGCACCCGACGGCTTGCGTCTGCGGCACGACAACGGGCTTGTCTTTGGCAGCCGCAGGTACGTGGCGTCGGTCCGCGATTACCGGCTGACGCAGGAGTACATCACGCCGTACACCCCGCAGGAGAACGGGATGTGCGAACGCTTCATCCGCACGATGAAGGAGGAGTTCGCGTGGCAGCACACCTTCGACAGCCTCGAGGAGGCGAGATCCGCCATGCGCTCGTGGATCGAGTGGTACAACGCCGGCAGGCCGCACTCGGCGCTGGGCTATCGATCGCCCCGTGAGTTCGCCGCGCAGGCCGCCGCCGCCAGCCAAGACCCGACCCAAGCCCCCGCCGTCGCCATCGCGTCGCCTCGCCCCAGCGGGCGACGCGATGGCGGCGGCGCGGGGCGTCACCCCCCGCTTGAGCTTGAGCCGAGCTGATCGACAATAAGCCTCGGAGTTGTCCAAACGAACGGGGTGCACTACACGGAGGGCAAGGCGACCTCGACGCTCCATGCGAAGGCGGCACTCTCGCCAGGATCGCGAGGATCGGCCGCGACGACCTCGACGAACGTGCCGTCGCGGTCGAGCTCACGCCGCCAGCGGTAGAGACTGGTGAAGTGGACGCCGTGCCGGGCGGCGAAGGCGGACGCCGGCTCGCCGCTGGCGAGCCACCTCGAGACCAGGCCGCGTCGCTGTGCGGGAGTCATTGAGCTGGACATGCCTCAAGCATTGACGCGGCCGGGGCCGGGAGCAGGCGATGGCGGGGAGCGTCGATTCTCGAACGCTTACGCCCTTGGAACCCTGAACCTGATACGGATGAGCAAGCTGCTCGCGACCTGACCGATCGCCGAAGGCGGCGAGCGTCTACATCAAGCGGCGACGAACGCCGCGGAACCGACCGGACGAACAGGCGAGCAAGCCGTCTGACATCAAGCGATCCGTCACAAGTCAGGTGATTCCGTGCCGGAGTTCCAATAGTTCAACGCCCTGCGAGGTAGATTCACATCGTGGACGTCACACACATCCTATCTCGCCTGTACTCGATTTTACCGTCTGAAAGATCAACCGAGCACTGCACAAAATAATGGGAGTTGGCGCATTCAACTTTGATGGCGAGCCTGCTCCCGTCCAACGACACTGTGCAGCAGCGTTGCCCCGCGCTATCCATGATTTGGAGACGAGACGCGCCACCCGAAGGGCCCAAGGTATCAAAGTAAAGTTGCAGTTCCATCCCGTCCTCGTGCCCAATCGCACACGACACTCCCCGTTCCGCAACCAGAGCGAAAGCGAAAGCCTTTCCTGACGACGACTCCACGCATATTTGGTTCATGTTCACCGTCCCGGGCACGTGAGCGGGGCTACGCCTCTGGGCAGTCATTCATCGTCCATGCAGCGACCGGCCGTAAACGGATGCAACTATCTACAGTTCGATCACGCCCACGACCGGATGCCACCTAGACTTCGCGTGAACTTCCGTCATTCCGACTGATGGTGACTCGCCCCGCGTTCTCACCCTCCCTCGCTACTGAGATGGCGTTGGTGACACACCCGATTACATTGAATGATCGTATCGCGACGTCCGAGTCGCTTGCGCGAATCTCAATGACTGGCGCGGATTTGTCTGCGGAGAACATGGCTGCGACGGCGCACCGTGTGTCCGCAGCGTGCACGCTCAGCGTGAATCGATGGCCGCCGACGCTTCCAAAGCTTAGTTCACACAGCTCGTCGCTGACACAGAGTACGCAAGACATCTGACCATTCGGACTGGTCAACGTCAACGGTTTATCACTAATTATTTTCACGCGACATTCTCCCCGGGCGGTGCCGCGACTGATTGATTTGTTCAACCAATCGCTCATTAATGGTGACGACACAAATTATTATTGGTGGCTTAGCAACACTCTTTGTGTCCTGCTAAGCATTGTCAAATCTCTTAATTACAAAACGCACTTTGGGGACCTGAGGAATCGCAGTCTGCGATGTCGAGCCATTCGGAACGGAAAGTATTGTTGGTGCCCGGCGGGCATACGCACCTGAATGTGCATCGGTTCCCCCTCCCGCTTATTCGATCTTCCTTGGCACACGATGCGGCATCTCCCAACGGCGGTTCGTTCCCGAACCGACTTGAAGCGTCATCACCGGCTGCCTCGATCGACAG
>JAGWVT010000021.1 GCA_018970765.1 Actinomycetales bacterium | reverse complement strand
GGTCGGGCTTGAAGGCGGACCCGGCTACGGCGCCACTGGCAACGCCTGGGCCTACTCGGCGATGTTTGATCGCCTCCTTGCCTCCAGAGCGCTGGTGCTCATGGACGCTCGCGGAACGGGGCGATCTGGCGCACTCGACTGTCCTGCGCTGCAAGATGACGCCACTGATTACTCGGAGGCAATCGCGACATGTGGTGCATCCTTGGGCGAGAGGATCGATGACTACGGCACCTCGTCCGCAATGGCCGACCTCGCCGCCATCATCGAAGGCTTGGGCTTCGCGAACGCGGATGTTTACGGTGGGTCGTACGGCACATTTGCCGCACAGGTCCTTGCCAATCAACATCCAGAGCTCGTTAGAACACTAGTTCTTGACGGGGCGTATCCGGTCACTGGCGAGACAGCCTGGTACCCCACTCAGGGATCTGCACTGAACCAAGCCCTATCCCAAGTATGCGGGCAGGATCCCGTTTGCTCACAGCAATCCGTGGACACCGTGACGATTCTGCAAAGAGTACTGAATCGGGTCCGCAATCAACCTGTACGAATCAAGGCACCTGGTGATGACGGGAAGCGGCATCAGGTCACCATCGATCCCGCGGCCCTGGTCGAAGTTGCCTTCGGTGGCACCTACGGCACCACGATGTACCGCGAATTTGATCCGGCGCTGCGCGCCTTTCTGGCCGGCGATGCTCTACCCCTAGGCCGGCTGGTTGCCGAGCAACGCTTCCCAGGTGCTCCACAGGAGTCCATCCAGGACTACAGCGGCGGACAGTACCTTGCGGTCAGTTGCCAGGACTACCCGCAATTGTTCGATTTGGCCGCTGACCCGCAAGAACGACAGCGCCAACGTAATGCTGCCGTGGAACTCGCTGAGGGGCAAAGTCCGGACATGTATGCGCCCTTCACCATTGGCGAGTACCTCGCCTCATCTTGGCAAACACAGGACCTATGTATGACATGGCCACGGCTTCAACCCAATGCCTTTGGCCCACCGGTGAAGCGGGCCTATCCGGATGTCCCAGTGCTCGTACTGTCCGGCAGTCTCGACACCATAACGACAGCCGCTGAAGGGGATCTTGTTGCCGCTCAGTTTCCTCGGTCGATGCATGTCGTAGTGCCGAACGGGGTGCACGTGCAAGCCCTAGGGGGACTGGACACCTGCCCGAGCAATTTGGTTCAGGATTTCGTCTTGGACCCTGTCGAAGTCCTTCAGGAACCTGCTCGACAGTGCGCGGATGTCATGCCGCGACTGACGCAGACATACCTGGGTACCGGCGCATCCCTAACTACGCCGGTGGCAACGGGCTTGACGCTCGCTGACGTCATCAATCGATGGCGCATGAGTGGGGGCTACCGCGGCCTCGGCCTACGGTCCGGCACCTGGAAAACCGCTGCGGCTGGGGAATCAAATGAACGCATCACGCTCAACAACGTGCGTGTCTTCCCAGACCTCCCGGTGACTGGCTCGATGCTTTGGCGCCCAGGCGGAGACGTGACGGCGAACGTCAAAGTTCCTGAAGGCACCCTCCGACTTGCCTGGAATACCCGAGCATCGAATGCCCAGATGTCTGTCATAGGGGTACTCAATGGCAAGCCGGTGCGTGCTCGCTTTCTAGCGCCCTAGATTTAACGTAGAACTAGGGCACAGCGGCGAACACGCACCGGTGCGCTAACCGGAAAGCGCTACTGAGAACGCGCTACTGAGCAGGTGAGCTGCTGATCGTGATCGAGGTGCCAGTGCCGCCATCGCTGACGATGATCGCGTCAACTCTGGTGTTGCCCTTGATACCACCTATCGTGACCATTTCCTCGGAGACCAAGCCCTCTTCGAGGCTGTAGCCCGCCCCCTCCAGGGTTGCACGGTAACTTTCACCAATCTCCTTGACTGTGCCGTCGACCTGCCAGGTTCCAGTAGATCCATTGCCGCTATCCATGACGCTGATCAGCGAACCGCCCTCAAATGGGGGGACGTCAGCAGGCCAGGTGTCAGGAAGGGCTAGGTCGCTGCCAATGGCCATGTTGCCATCCTCGCCCTCCACCGTGACGGTGCCGGAATCAAGGTCAAGATCGACATTTCCGCCACCAGCCTGTTCGGCTGCCTGCTCGATCGCCTGTTCTGTCGCGTTCTCAACGATCTGACCACAGGCTGTCACCGTGGACGCTGCTAGCAGGCAACCCCCAACCAGCCCTGCCACTCGCACCCCTCGCTTGCTCATTCCGGACATTCGTGAGCTCCTTCCACAGGGATCTTTCACCTTCTTTGCATTGCTTGACGTTCTTCTCTGATGGTAGATCGCCGGAGCCCGCGATGTCGGAGCAATCGCTGGCTTGTTCTAACCCGCTACACCCTCGGCATACCTGCGGCAATCTCTTCAGCAACGTCTAGGAGGGACAATGCGTCTGATGCTGTGGTGCGCGGGTTGGTGAAGCATGGGCGAATCCATGTCTCCTCGGCGATCCGGGCGTGCGACACGAATACTCGACCGTCCTCCTGCAACGCCCGAACCAGGGCCGCGTTATCGACGCCGTCACGGCGCAGTATCGCGATTGATAATTCACCCATTGGGCCCACGGTCCAGCCACCGCGCTGTCGAGCCTGGGTGGCAACCTGTTGCGCCAGATCAATCGTGTGCGAGATCGTAAGTCGAAAGTCGTCGGCGCCATGGACACGAAGCGCCAACCACAATTTCAAAGCCCGCAGTGGGCGCGAGTACTCCAACGTCGAGTCCACGGGGTTCGTGGCACCAGGTAGGTACGAAGTTTCATGGCCAAATGCTGACTGCAATACCTGAGCATCACGCACCATCAGAACACCACAAGCCTTGGGCACGAACATCCACTTGTGAGCATCCACAGTCACTGAGTCTGCCTGAGACAGGCCAGCAAACAGGTCTCCTCTCACTGACGCTGCAGGGAGTCCATATGCCCCGTCAACATGGAACCAGACTCCGTGCGACGCACAGAGGTCCGCAATGTCGGCCAGGGGATCAATGGCCCCAGTGAGTGTCGTACCGGCAGTCCCGACAACCGCCAGCGGCGTTACCCCCCGTCGGCCGTCCTCCTGAAGGAGTGAACGCAGCAGCCCGACGTCCAGGCGCCTGTTGATGTCAACTGGCACTGCGCGGACAGCGCTGGATCCCAGGCCCAGGAGTTCGGCGGCGCGCGTTATCGAGTAATGCGCATCAGCCGAACAGTAGATCGCGACGGGGCCGGCCAGGCCATGTACGCGGCTGTCCGGAAAGCGGGCCACTCGAGCAGCCGCCAGGGCGGTGATGTTTGAGATGGTGCCACCGGAGGTAAATGACCCAGCAGCAACTGGATAACCGACAAATGCTCCTAGCCATTGGAGGGTCTGGTCCTCAATGCGCGAGGCAGCGCCAGCGTGTAGAGCCAGGTTGGGATCGTAGGAGTGTGCGAGAAGGTCTCCGATTGCACCGATGTCGAGCCCAGAAGAGCCCACATATGCGAGGTAGCGGGGACGAGCCTGCGCAAGGGAAGAGTTCAAGGCCAGTACTGCATCGTCGATGGCCTCGGTGACGTCCACGCCGTGCTCCGGAAGCGGCTCTTCCAGCAACTCCTGAAGTGCAGTAGAAATTGGCGGTTCGTGATCTCGCGCGGTATCGAATTCCTGCCATGCCGAGAGAATTCGGTCATATGTGCGGGCGAGCGCGCGCTCACGATCGATTGTCAACACTGAGTTTCGCCTCTCGCTAGTCGGTCGTCGACCAAAGCAAAGGCTTTGACGTTGTGCCCCGGGTGGGATTCGAACCCACACTGGACCGAGTTTGAGTCGGCTCCCTCTACCGGTTGGGGTACCGGGGCGCACTGAGGTGTCCTGCTTCGAGGCTAGTCTGCCACCGTGCCAACTGAGCCACTAAGGCCCACCGATTCTCATGGACTTGATCCTCATGGCCCCCGGGCATTGGTTGCTGAAGATGAGGCAATCATTCGATTGGATCTGGTTGAACTTCTCCACGAGCACGGGGTCAGCGTCGTAGGCCAAGCCAGTAACGGTGAGGAGGCCGTTCGACTCGCGGTAGAACTCTCACCCGACATCGTTTTCCTCGACATCTCTATGCCTATTCGCGATGGGCTTTCGGCTGCAGCCGAGATCCGCGTACTCCGTCTGGCGCCGGTGGTGATGTTGACCGCTTACGGGCAGCGAGAGGTCGCACAGCAAGCTGCCGCAGCTGGGGCCATGGGCTACCTGGTGAAGCCATTCGTCGCCGCAGATCTCGTCACGACAATGGAAATTGCGTTTGTTCGCTGGGCGGAGTTGATGAACCTTGACGGCAAGGTGCAGGCACTCGAGGTTCGAATCCAGCAGCGCCAGCTCGTGGATCGAGCAAAGGCACTGGTCCAACAGGACATGCAGATGTCTGAATCCGAGGCTTTTGCCTGGTTACGTCGTCAGGCCATGGATCGACGGGTCACCCTTGCCGAGTTTGCAAGCCAACTTTTGGTGGATAAGTCCAGTTAACGGCCTCTTTACGGTAACGGAAAGGTTACGAAGGAGGCACGGACCGGGGCCGCCGCTGTGGCCGCCGAGAGACCCCCATACAGTAGACCTTGGCGGCATTCGCCGCCGAATTTCTGTTATCAAGGAGAAACATGAAGCGCACTACGGTCCTCAAGTCGGCCGCAGTGCTGGGTGTTGCCTCGCTTGCCCTTGCCGCGTGCAGTGGCAGCAGCGAGACAGCCACCAGCGCATCTGCAGCCGCTGAGTCCTCGGCGCCGGCCGCATCTGCATCGGCCCCGGCTGAGGACGCATGCAAGAACCCGACGCTGGTCGTTGGCTCACTTCTGCCGGCCACCGGCGACTTGGCATTCCTCGGGCCGCCGGAATTCGCGGGCATCAAGAAGGCCCTCGGCGAGATCAGCGCCGCTGGCGGTGTTCTCGGCAGTGAGGTCACCTACATCGAGGGTGACTCCGGCGACACCAGCACGGATATCGCCTCGCAGACAGTCGACTCACACCTCTCGCAGGGCGTGCAGGCGATCCTGGGTGCAGCGTCATCGGGTGTGTCCTTGACCGTGATCGACAAGATCACCGGCAATGGTGTGCTCCAGATTTCGCCCGCCAACACCTCACCGGCACTGACCACCTACGAGGACAACGGGCTCTACTGGCGCGTTGCACCCTCCGACGTGCTTCAGGGCGCCATCATCGCGGCAACCGCGATCGACAAGGGCATCGAGTCGATGGCCGTGATCGCGCGGCAGGATGCCTACGGCGAGGGCCTTGCCGACGCAACGGCTAAGGATTTCGAAGCCGCTGGCGGCACCGTGACCAGCAAGATCCTCTACGATCCGGCGGCCGCTTCGTTCGAGGCCGAGGTTGCCGAGATCAAGGCTGGCGGGCCACAGGCCGTTACGGTCATCGGCTTCGAGGAGTCGGTGAAGCTCCTGCAGGAGATGATCAAGCAGGGTGTTGGCCCGGCTGATCTGCAGGTCTTCCTAGTGGACGGCAACATCTCGACGGAGGCCTACAAGGACTTCCCGAAGAACACCATGAAGGGCGTCATCGCGACCGTCCCGACGGGTGAGGCCGATCTCACGGCGTTCAATGAGAGCCTTAAGGAAGTTGATCCCGAGCTCACCGACTACGCCTACGGCGCACAGTCCTACGACGCAATGATGCTCGTGGCACTGGCCGCTGAGGCAGCCGGCTGCGGCGATGGCACGGCTATTGCCTCCAAGCTGGCCGACGTGGCGGGTAACGGTGGCGAGAAGTGCACCACCTACGCCGACTGCCTGGCACTGCTGCAGGCTGGCACGGATATCGATTTCGAGGGTGTGACCGGTCCGCTGGACTTCAACCAGTACGGTGACCCGGCCTCGGCCACGATCTCGATCAACGAGTACAGCTCGAACACCGAGTTCTCGGAGACCGGCAAGGTCACCGCTGAGGTGCCGCTGCCGTAGTGCAGTAGTTCGAGTCAAGTAGGGGCCCCGTCCATATGGACGGGGCCCCTACTCTTGATACTGCTACTTCTGATGTGGGTACTGAACGGGGCGAAGGCCTAAACCTTCGCGAGAGTGCCTAGGTACAACTCGACCACCTTGGGGTCGTTGGCCAATTGGGCACCCGTACCGGTGTAGGCATTCTTGCCTTGGTCCAAGACGTAGCCACGATCAACGATCTGTAGGCATCGGCGGGCGTTCTGCTCCACGATGATGACCGTGACTCCCGTTGCATTGATCTCCTTGACGCGAATGAAAACCTCGTCTTGCAGGACGGGACTGAGGCCTGCGCTCGGCTCGTCGAGGAGGAGCACACTGGGTTCCATCATCAATGCGCGACCCATGGCCACCATCTGGCGTTCACCGCCGGACAAAGACCCTGCCCGCTGCTTGCGGCGCTCGCCGAGGGTGGGGAACAGCGACACGACCTTCTCGAAGCGCTCCTTGAATCGACTCGGATCCTGAAACGCCCCCATCTGCAGGTTCTCTTCGATGGACAGCGATGGGAAGACGTTATTCGTCTGCGGAACAAAGCCGACACCCCGTTTGACCAACTGGTCCGCACGAAGGTTGGTGATGTCTTCGTCCTTAAGGAGCACCGCGCCTTGAGAGACCCGTACCAACCCGAATATGGCCTTGAGCAAGGTGGACTTACCCGCACCGTTAGGGCCGATAATGCCGACTAGTTCGCCCTCGCGAGCGTAAAGATCAGAACCATTGAGGATATTGACACCCGGGAAATAACCCGCCACGAGTGCGTCGGCCCGGATCAGAGCGCCCACGGATTCAGACTTGTGAACCTGCTCCAGCGAGGCTGCGTGACCGTCCTTCGCTTGATCGGCATTGATATCGAGTTCGCGATTGAACTCATTGGCCGAATCGGGACTACCCGGGTTCGGCAGGTCACTTGGTTCGGTGAACGTCATCACGCCCCCTGGCTGGTCGTCAGGGCCTCGCCTGTGGCGGTGAGGGCCTTGTCGTAATGCGCGCCGAGGTAAGCGTCGATGACGGCCACGTCTTTCATGACCGAGCCCGGTGGACCCTCGGCGATGATCCGCCCCTGCGCCATGACAATGACCCAGTCGCTGATGTCATGCACCATGTCCATGTCGTGCTCAACGAAGAGCACGGTTACGCCCTCTTCACGAATGTCCTTGATGTGCTGCAGCAGGCTCTGAGTCAACGCGGGATTGACACCAGCCATCGGCTCATCAAGCATCAACAGAGTTGGGTTCGCCATGAGTGCGCGGGCCATCTCCAGCAGTTTGCGCTGCCCACCGGACAGTGACCCAGCGAAATCTTGAGCTTTCGCGGCCAGGTTGAACCGCTCCAGAATCTCCATGGACCGCTTTGTTACCTGCCGCTCCTGCCTTGACCACAGGAACGGAAGCAGAGCTGCCCCAAGTCGTTCGCCGGTTTGATTTGTCGCCCCCAAACGCATGTTGTCGAGGACCGTCATGCGGCTTAAGGCCTTGGTTAGCTGGAATGTACGAACCATGCCTCGCCTGGCAAGCCGGTAGGGCGGGAGTTTCGCGGCATTCTGCTCGTTGAACGTCCAGCTGCCGCTATCCGCACGGTCAAACCCGGTCAGCAGGTTGAAGAACGTGGTCTTGCCTGCTCCGTTCGGGCCAATGAGCGCCGTGATGGCACCACGCTGGATCTCGACATGGGAAACATCTACCGCTGTCAATCCACCAAACGCACGGACCACATCATTGGCAATCAGGATTGGGTCTGGCTTGGGGGAGCCGGGTTCTTGGGCAACCCCGGCAAAGGCCTGCACTGCCGCCTCGCGGCGAGTTCCACTCATGACCGTCCCTTTCCCGCAGGGTGCACATCAACGCGCATCGAGAGCCAACTCCCGTTTATCTCCGAAGATGCCCTGGGGTCTAAAGATCATTAAGGCCATCAGCCCAATACCGACCAGGATGAACCGAATTGGACCAATGTCCGTGGGCTTAAGGAAGTCCACCCAGCCAGCCTGGATGGCCTGACCCAAGAATTCTCCGACTCCAGCAAGAAGGAACCAGAAAATGATCGCACCAACGATCGGGCCGAAGATACGGGCTGCCCCGCCCAGGAGCAGGATGGTGTAACTGAAGAAAGTCACATCCGGCACGAAACTGTCCGGTTGCACGGACTGCTTAGCGATAGCCCAGAGAATGCCCGCAATTGCACCGATCATGCCGCCCAGGATGAGGGCCTGCATCTTGTAAGTGAACACGTTCTTACCCAGGGCGACCACGGCATATTCGTCCTCGCGAATGCCCTTGACGACGCGCCCCCACGGGCTGCGTACGAGCAGCCAGATGCCCAGGGTGCATAGCGCAACTACGGACCAGCCAACAATGACTACCCAGAAATCCTGGCGAGTCCAGTTGAAGAACGGCAAATTCAGATCCATCGGAAGTGGATTGAGGGCGTGAAATGCCTCACCCATCTTGCCGTTGATGCCGTTTGCACCGCCGAAAACATCCCGGAGGGCAATGCTGCGAACAACCAGGCGCAGGAGCTCGCTGGCTGCGATTGTCACAATTGCGAGGTAGTCGGCCCGAAGCCGCAGTGTGGGAATGCCGAGCAACAGGGCCAAGAGCACGGAAGCGACAAGTCCGACGAGGATGGCCAGCCAAAGGTTCATATCGAGGCTGACAACGATCACACCTACCGAGTAGGCACCTACTGCAACGAAGGCAACTTGACCGAAGTTGAGCAGGCCCGCATAACCGAACTGCACGTTCAGGCCGACCGCGGCGAGGCAGTAGATGATCGCGGTGACGCCGATTGCTTGCGTCAGCGACTGCGTGAGTACGAACCAAAAGTCCACGACTAGCCCACCCTCTCCCGACGGCCAAGGATGCCCTGAGGTCGTACTAGCAAGATGATGATCATCAGGAAGAGCGCCCCAACTGTCTTCATCTCAGTGGGGATGACAAGGGTAGTGAGTTGGATGAAGACTCCAACGACAAGCGCACCGACGATGGCACCGTAGATCGTGCCGAGTCCACCAAGCGTTACTGCGGCAAACATCACCAGCAAAAGACGCTGACCCATGTTCCAGGAGATGTCCTGCGTGATGCCCAGGTAGATCCCCGCGAAAGCCGCCAAGCCGGCACCCAGCGTCCAGACGACGGAGATCACCCGTTCCACGTCAATACCGGTCGCTGATGCCAGCGCAGGATTGTCTGAGACGGCTCTGGTTGCCTTACCAATGCGCGAATTCTGCAACCACAAAACAGTGACAGTAATGACGGCAATGGCCAGTAGCGCCAGGACGATTGACTTCGGAGTGATGCTTACTCCGAGGATCTCTAGGCCTGACTGGCCCGCGAACTGTGGGTAGCTGCGAGGCGAACCGCCGAAAATCAGCAGGATCAGGTATCGCAGGGTGATGGCCAAGCCGATCGTGACGATCATGCTCGCGATGAGTCCCGTGCGGCGGCGGCGAAGCGGGCGCCACAGGACCGCGTTCTGGAACCATCCGTACAGGATCGCCGAGACGACTACCGCAAGGACAGCCGCGAGGATGCCGGCTGCAATCTCCAGAGACGACTGTCCATTGGCGTCCAGGCCCAAGGCCGACGCCACTGCGGGGACCACCACGCCCACCAGGAGCCCGTTGATCATCAGGGCCGTGAAGGCGCCCAGAGTGAGCAACTCACCCTGAGAGAAGTTCGTCAAACCGGTGGTACCGAAAATCAGATTGAGTCCCAGCGCACCCAGGGCGATCAGGATGCCCAGCAGGATGCCGTCGACCAAGAGTTGCAGGACTGCCGGCGACGCGGAACCGCCACCAGCGGAGTCCGTTGACGCTGCATCACCGCTTTCGCTGCCCCCACCGGCGCTGAGTTTCACCAGAATCTTCTTCTCGCCGCCGAGCACCAATAGCTCACGGGAGGCGTCCTCAGGCTTCGCAAGGGCAAGACCCTCAGGCAACGTTGTTGGATCTATCTCGACCAGATACGTGCCACCTTCCGGTAACGGGATGCTGAACGCACCATCCGCTCCGGAGGTTCCTGAATCGCTGAATCCATCGGCGGAAACTGTGATCACAACGCCTTGAACCGGGGATCCATCGGGTGCGGTCAGTTTGCCGACAATCACGGTCCCCGTGCCATCGTCGGCTGTTGGGAAAGTCGCTGCGGCCGGGACCGCCAACGCTGCCGTCGCAGCAGAGGCGCCGAACAGGCCGGTCACCGCCAGCAGGCCGGCCACCACGAGCCTGGCATGCCTAGTCACGATCTGCTAACCCCTCCTGCCGGGGCCCGTCTGAATGCATCTGCGAGGTGCACGTCCTCAATGCATTGCTGGGGCCCACCTACGTACGGTCTTCGAGGCTTCGAAGAGCACCCCGACACTAGCGCTGTTCGCACTCTCCCCGGGCGTGATTCGGTCACAGGATTGCACGGGCTTGGTTTCCGGGTAACTTCGGCGCCTAGCGCGCCTGCGCTTGAATGAGGCAGGTAAGGCGGGCCGTGCAGATGGCCCGCCCATCCGAATCCTGAATTCTGATGTCATAGGTCGCCAAAGTTCGGCCCAGGTGCAGCGGCGTAGCGGTGCCTACGACAACGCCTTCTCGTGCGGCGCGATGGTGCGTGCAGGTCAATTCGATGCCAACCGGTTGGAACCCAGGACCGGCATGCAGCGCCGCACCGATTGATCCAAGGGTTTCAGCCAAAACGGCACTTGCTCCACCATGCAGCAATCCGAACGGCTGGGTGTTGCCGGCCACCGGCATGGTTCCGACGATGCGCTGCGGATCGGCCTCAAGAATCTCGATTCCCATCCGGTGAGTTAGCGTGTTGGGTAGGGAGGTGCGCACTCGGTCCACGAGCTGCGCTTGATCAGGAGAGATCGTGGTGGCGGAGTCAACTCCAGAAGACTCAACTGAGTCGGATTCACCGGGCATGCACGCAGACTAGGCGAGATGCGGACTTAGGATCGAAGGGTGCCTCAACCACGTGTGCTGCTGTTGGACGGGCACTCCCTGGCATACCGTGCCTATTACGCGCTGCCGGTGGAGAACTTCCTGACCAGCACTGGCCAAGCGACGAATGCCGTGTACGGCTTCACCGCGATGCTGATCAATGTCATTCGAGAGGAGCAGCCCAGCGAAGTGGCAGTCGCCTTCGATGTATCCCGGCAGAGTTTTCGGACTGAGACATTTCCGGAGTACAAGGCGCAACGTGCCGCCTCACCCACCGAGTTCAAAGGCCAGGTTGAACTTATCCGCGAGTTGCTGACTCTTCTGGGCATCCCCACGGCGGCAGTTCAGGGCTACGAAGCAGACGACGTGATCGCAACTTGGCGCCGACAGGCCCGGGCCAAGGGTCAGGATGTGTTGATCGTGACGGGCGACCGGGATGCCTTTCAACTCATCGATGACGCAACGACCGTGCTCTATCCGAAGCGCGGTGTTTCTGACCTGGCACGAATGACCCCAGCTGCTGTCGTGGAAAAGTACGGACTGTCGCCGGAGCAGTACGCCGACTTCGCGGCCCTTCGCGGGGACAGCAGCGACAATCTGCCAGGCATCCCCGGCGTAGGTGAGAAGACTGCTACTAAGTGGATCCAGCAGTACGGATCCTTGGCCGGGTTGGTCGAGCATGCGGATGCGATCACCGGTAAGGCAGGAGAGGCTTTGCGAGCAAACCTCGCACAGGTCCTGCTCAATCACGAACTTACCCAGTTGCGAGACGACGTCCCGCTAGATCCGGGTGAGGAGCCGGGCCCCCTCACGACCTGGGCTGACAGCTCAGTCGAGCGATATATGGACGCTCTGCAGTTCACCGCGTTGCGAGACCGGCTCAGGTCCATCCGTCCGGGTGGGGTACCCACGGCGAATCGTCCCGATGATGCACCCATGATCGCTGCGGACCTGGTTGCGCCTGGCGCGGTCAGCACGTGGCTTGAGCAATGCCAGCCTCCGGTGGCACTTGCCGTTCAGGGAAGTTGGGGCGATGGGCTTGGTGATCTGACCGCGTTAGCCATCGTGGATGACACCGGACGCGCCGGGGTGATTGATTGTCGCGATCCGCATGATGGCGCAGCCGTGCTGGACTGGCTCACGGCTCCCGAGACTGCCATCTGCGTTCATGACGCCAAAGGTTTGGCACTGTGCATGGCGACCACGGGTCGGGCTCTAGGCGACCTGCGATTTGATACCGCATTGGCCGCCTATGTCGCCAATCCGGGGCAGCGGGGGTATGGCCTTTCCGATGTAGCGAATCGGGTTTTGAATCGACAGGTCAGTGACGTTTCTTCCCCAACTGGCCAATTAACCCTGGCGGTTGCGGGCGAAGACGAGGGCGTTTCCGTTCAGCAACTCGCTCAGGCCGCCGAGACGACGGCGGAGCTAACTCGGCACCTTGGTGCCGCACTACGTGAACAGGATTACCTTGGCGTTTTGGTTGACGTCGAGCAGCCATTGGTAACCGTCCTCGCGCGAATGGAACATGCTGGAATCGCCGTGGACCGTGTCGGGTTACAGAAACTCAGCGATGAATTTGCCGACGCAATGCGGGCAGCGGAACAGCAGGCCCATCAACTCGCCGGTCACATATTCAACCTGGGCTCACCCAAGCAGTTGCAGGAGGTGCTCTTCACTGAGCGTGGCCTGCCCAAGACGAAGCGAATTAAGACCGGCTATACGACGGACGCCGAGGCCCTGCAGGGCCTGTTCGCAGCGACCGGGGACCCGCTGCTGCAGGCTCTGCTCACTTGGCGGGATTGGTCGAAACTCCGCCAGACCGTCGAGGGTCTGCTGCCGCTGGTGCGCGAGGGGCGGATTCACACAACCTTTAACCAGATGGTGGCGGCTACAGGGCGTTTGTCCAGCACGGACCCAAATCTGCAGAACATCCCCATACGCACTGAGGCCGGCCGCCGCATACGGGGCTGCTTCGTCGCGGGGGAGGGATACGTCGACCTGCTTACCGCGGACTACAGCCAGATCGAGATGCGAATCATGGCGCACCTGTCGGCGGACACCGGCCTCATCGAGGCGTTTAACAGCGGTGAGGATCTCCACACGACGGTTGCAAGTCGCGTTTTCTCCGTACCCGCGAATGAGGTCGATGCGGAGATGCGCCGACGGATCAAGGCCATGTCCTACGGGCTGGCCTACGGCCTGTCATCGTTTGGGTTGTCACAGCAGTTGGGGATAAGCGTCGAAGAGGCGCGAACCCTTCGCGATGAGTACTTTGCGCGATTCGGTCGCATCCGCGAGTACCTCACCAACGTGGTCGATCAGGCCCGGCGCGATGGGTACACCCAGACGATGCTCGGGCGGCGTCGCTATCTCCCTGACTTGGTGAGCGACAATCGGCAGCGACGCGAGATGGCTGAACGCATGGCACTCAACGCGCCAATTCAGGGCACGGCAGCGGACATAGTCAAGGTCGCCATGCTGGCCGTTGACCGCGCACTCCACGAGCAGAATCTGCGAAGCCGACTGCTACTCCAGGTTCACGATGAACTCGTCATTGAATTGGCAAGCGGAGAGGAGCAACAGGTCCGCCAACTTGTCGCAGCGAACATGGGTGGCGCGGCTGAGTTAGCAGTACCTCTCAGTGTGTCTATCGGGGTGGGTAGGTCATGGGACGAAGCGGCTCACTAAGAAGCGGCTCACTGATGTTTGCCGATAATCGAAGGTTTGCGCAAGGTCGCGGTCGCATGCTGTTCGGCGTAGCCATCTCGCTTCTGGGCCTGATCGTGAGCGCGGGGTGCGGCAGTGCGACTGAAACCTCACCGGGCGGGCAGCCATTCACTCCCTGCTCTGAGGCGCAGTGTGTTGGGGTGCTGAATGGTGCCGCCTACGAGATCGTCATGCCTGAGTCCTGGAATGGCACCCTGTTGCTGTACTCCCACGGCTATCGCAGCGCCCAGCCTGTGCCCCCCGATTTCACTCCGGTGTCTACAGTCCCCGAACCGGCGCCGGGGTGGAGTTCTGGCGATCAGGGCGTTGGCAAGACCCTGCTCGGGCTGGGTTACGCGCTTGCCGGCTCGGCATATGCAAGTAACGGCTGGGCAGTCGCGGATGGAGTGCGCGCGAATGAAGAACTCGTCGAATACTTCACATCCGCAATCGGTAGGCCGAAGGAGATTTTGGCCTGGGGTGATTCACTCGGCGGTCTGATCACCGCCGAACTGGCCCAGCGCCATGAGTGGGTATCCGGTGCGCTTCCAATGTGCGGGGTCCTAGCTGGGGTGAATCCGAACTTCGATCTGGGGCTCGAACTGGCCACGATCACTCGCACGCTCCTCGTGCCCGAGTTGCCGCTCACTGAATTCGATTCCTATGAAGGCGCGATGACCGACTTTCAGGACGCGGCCGAACGCATCCTGGCGGCAGCGGACCCGAAAGTGCCCGAAGACAATCTCCGCCTACTTTTGACAGCAGCCCTGGTCGGTGCACCAACACAGACCGAGCGTCAGGATGGAAGGACAGCGCGCTCAGTCGTCAACGCCAGCGCCGAGGGAATCTTGGCGGGGCTGGCCTTCGGAACCGTTGCGCGCCAGGAACTCCAAACCAGGGTCGGGGGGAACCCTTCGACAACGATGGGTGTCAGCTATCTCGATCGACTAGACCCACAGGCCAGAGCGCGTCTGCTTGATCTGGCAGCTGAACTGAATGTCACCAACGGACCGGAACTCATCGATTCGTGGCTTACCGAGCTGGATCAGGCATCTCGCATCGGGGCTGATGCGACGGCTCGGACCGCCGCCACAGCGCTGGGAGCGCCAACCGGTGACCTTCGTCAACCAACCCTGGTGGTGCACACCGCGGCTGACCCTGTGGTGCTAGTGGAAAACTCCGGAGTGTTCGCTGAGCGCAGCCGCGATCGGGGTACCGAAGCCCTCCTTCGGACCGTGATCATCGAGCCGCCAGCGACCTACGTCAGTGCAGACGGTGCAGACGATGTCGGGAACGGCAGCTCTGGGTCCGGCGGGGCACCCTACGGAGCGGGCCATTGCACCTTTACGGACGAGCAGCGCATCGGAGCCGTGACTGCGCTTGATACCTGGGTGCAGACCTCGAAGGCCCCCTCCGATGATGAATTGGTTGCTTTCCTGAGCCCGGGCGCCGTCCTCGGCCCGCCGAAGCGGCCTTGGCCGGGCGTTATCAGCCCCTGAAGCGGGGGCGGGCACGAGGTTGAGTGCGCGTGCACGTATGCTGAGCACGCCTGCTGCATTCGCAACAGGCTCCACCTGGATTCAGAAGCCTGCGTCCCTGTCCACCGGAATCACTCCATGACCTCCATCCTCACCAGTAGCCCGGCAGCCCAAGTTGCAATTAACGACATTGGCTCCGCCGAGGACTTCCTGGCAGCGATCGACCAGACCATCAAGTACTTCAATGATGGCGACCTTGTGTCCGGAACCGTCGTCAAAGTCGATCGGGACGAGGTGCTCCTCGATATCGGCTACAAGACTGAAGGCGTCATCCCATCACGCGAACTGTCGATCAAGCACGACGTCGATCCCAGTGAGGTCGTCGCGGTCGGTGATCAGGTCGAAGCCTTGGTTCTGCAGAAAGAGGACAAAGAAGGCCGCCTGATCCTCTCCAAGAAGCGTGCCCAGTACGAGCGAGCCTGGGGCACGATCGAGAAGGTCAAGGAACAGGACGGTGTCGTCGAGGGCACGGTCATCGAGGTCGTTAAGGGTGGCCTCATCGTCGACATCGGGCTGCGCGGGTTCCTCCCCGCCTCACTTGTGGAAATGCGTCGAGTGCGTGACCTCCAGCCCTACGTCGGCAAGACACTCGAGGCCAAGATCATTGAACTGGACAAGAACCGCAACAACGTGGTGCTCTCTCGCCGTGCCTGGCTTGAGCAGACACAAAGCGAGGTTCGGCATACCTTCCTGAACCAGCTGCAGAAGGGCCAGATCCGCAATGGCGTGGTCTCGTCCATCGTCAACTTCGGCGCATTTGTCGATCTGGGCGGCGTTGACGGCCTGGTGCACGTTTCGGAATTGTCCTGGAAGCACATCGACCACCCGTCCGAGGTGGTCGAGGTCGGGCAGCCCGTAACCGTTGAGGTACTGGACGTCGACATGGACCGCGAGCGGGTTTCGCTCTCCCTTAAAGCCACCCAGGAAGACCCCTGGCAGCACTTCGCTCGCACGCATGCGATTGGTCAAGTCACGCCCGGCAAGGTCACCAAGTTGGTTCCGTTCGGTGCTTTTGTTCGTGTCGACGAAGGCATCGAGGGGCTCGTGCATATTTCGGAGTTGGCCGAGCGCCACGTCGAGATGCCTGAGCAAATCGTCCAGGTGAACGACGAAATCTTCGTCAAGGTGATCGATATCGACCTGGAACGTCGTCGAATCTCACTGTCACTCAAGCAGGCAAATGACTCCGGTGATGGAGTGGCTACCGAAGAATTTGATCCCTACCTATACGGAATGGCTCCTGCATTCGATGAGGCCGGTAACTACATCGGGCCAGACGGCTTCGATCCCGAGACGGGTGAGTGGAAGGCCGGCTTCGAGGACCAGCGCACGGCGTGGGAGCGCGAGTACGCCGAGGCCCATGCTCGATGGGAAGCGCATCGCAAGCAGATCGGTGAGGCCCGCACGGCAGACCAGCAGGCTGCTGTGGATTCGGGTGACGCAACCTCATACTCTTCAGGCGCACCATCCGAAGGGGCGCTGGCCGATGACGAGGCTCTGCAGGAGCTGCGGGACAAACTGACTGGGGCGTGACCGTGATCGTCGGGGTGACCGGCGGCATCGGTTCAGGAAAGTCCACGGTCGCGCGCTTGCTCGCCGAGCAGGGCGCAGTCGTTGTTGATGCTGACGCGATCGCTCGTGCGATCGTGGAACCCGGCAGTTCCGTGCTCGCCGAACTCGCCCAACGCTTCGGTTCGGACATCGTGGACGACCAGGGTCAGTTGCGGCGTTCACTCCTGGCGGAGCGGGCATTTGCCAGCCTCGAGAGCACGCAGGACCTAAACGCAATCATGCATCCGCGAATCCAAGAAGAGGCCAAGCGGCTACTGGTGGCTTCGCCAGCGAAAATCACTGTTTACGACATGCCACTGCTCGTGGAAACGGACCAGCGGGCACTGGTGGACGTCATCGTCGTCGTTGACGTTCCAGAGGAGGTTCAGATCAGCCGAGCATCGGCTACCGGGCGTTTCAGCGCAGAACAGGTGCGCCAGCGCATGCAGGCTCAGGCGACCCGGAGCGAGCGCAACAACGCTGCGGATGTCATCTTGGACAACTCTGGCAGTCTGGCAGACCTTGCACTGTCCGTGGAACAACTCTGGGCTGCGTTGAGCGAGCAAGCAGTTTGAGCCCTACGGTGCATAGATGACCCGCCCGGTCACTGACCTCCAGCGGAAGGTCGCTCCCTTCCGAGTTACTTCCGATTTCCAGCCCGCTGGCGATCAGCCCGGAGCCATCGCGGCAATGGCCGATCGCATTCGCAGTGGTGAACGGGATACCGTGCTGTTGGGCGCAACGGGGACGGGCAAGAGCGCAACAACCGCCTGGCTCGTTGAGGAACTTCAAAGACCCACGCTCGTCATGGCTCCAAACAAGACCCTCGCAGCACAGTTGGCGACGGAATTTCGCGAGCTTCTCCCAGACAACGCGGTCGAGTATTTCGTTTCGTACTACGACTATTACCAGCCAGAGGCCTACATTCCGCAAACCGATACCTACATCGAAAAGGATTCTTCGATCAATGAGGAAGTTGAGCGGCTCCGGCATTCTGCGACCAACAGTCTGCTGACACGCCGTGACGTCCTTGTCGTTGCCACGGTCTCGGCAATTTACGGGCTTGGCACACCACAGGAGTACGTGGATCGCATGATCCGCGTACGGGTGGGTAGTGAACAGGGTCGTGACTTTGTGATGCGGTCCCTGGTCGGCATTCAGTATGTAAGAAATGACATGGCCTTCACGCGGGGCACTTTTCGAGTGCGCGGCGATACGCTCGAGGTGTTCCCCGTGTACGAAGAACACCCGGTTCGAATCGAATTCTTTGGCGATGAGATCGAACGACTAATGACTCTGCATCCCGTTACTGGCGAAATCCTTACCGAAGATTCAGAGACGTATATCTTTCCGGCCACTCACTACGTAGCGGGACCGGAACGGATGGCACGAGCGATCGCGGCCATTGAGGACGAACTCGGCCAGCGACTAGATGAGTTCGAAAGGCAGGGCAAACTGCTTGAGGCGCAACGCCTGCGTATGCGCACGGAGTACGACATCGAGATGATGCGTCAGGTGGGATCCTGCGCAGGCATCGAGAACTACTCACGACACATCGATGGCCGTGAGACAGGTAGCCCCCCGAACTGTCTCTTGGACTACTTTCCCGAGGACTTTCTCCTGGTCATCGACGAGTCGCATGTGACCGTGCCACAGATCGGCGCCATGTACGAAGGGGATGCCAGTCGCAAGCGCACACTGGTCGACCATGGTTTTCGCCTGCCAAGTGCTATGGACAATCGCCCCCTTCGCTGGGAGGAGTTTCTCGAGCGAACGGGTCAGACGGTCTACCTGTCAGCGACGCCAGGGCCGTATGAGCTCACTCGCGTGGGTGGGGAAGTCATTGAGCAGGTAATCCGTCCGACTGGACTGGTCGATCCCGAGATCATCGTGAAACCCACTCAAGGCCAGATAGATGACCTCATGGAGGAGATTCGATCTCGCGCCGAACGATCCGAGCGCGTCCTCGTCACGACATTGACGAAGAGAATGGCAGAGGATCTCACTGACTACTTGGTCACCAACGGTGTGCGTGTCCAGTATTTGCATTCGGAGGTGGACACCCTTCGGCGTGTTGAACTCCTTCGTGAGCTGCGAATCGGTGCCTTTGACGCACTTGTGGGCATCAACCTTCTCCGCGAAGGCTTGGACCTGCCCGAAGTCTCGCTGGTGAGCATCCTCGATGCTGACAAGGAAGGGTTCCTGAGGTCCGAGACATCCCTCATTCAGACGATCGGCCGCGCCGCGCGAAATGTGTCAGGGCAGGTGCACATGTACGCGGATTCAGTCACCGACTCGATGCGGCGCGCTATCGACGAAACCAACCGACGACGTCGACGCCAGGTCGAGTACAACACCGAGCACGGGGTGGATCCACAGCCACTTCGCAAGAAGATTGCCGACATCACGGACTTGCTGGCCCGGGAGGATGCCGATACTGCTGCCGTCCTGAGCACCCCGCTACCCAAAGCGCGACGCGCACATCGAAATGCCCCGGTCGAGGAACTCATCGCGCTCGTCGAAGATCTCACGCAGCAGATGCACGCCGCCGCCCAGGAATTGCAGTTTGAACTGGCCGCGCGCATTCGGGATGAGGTTCGCGACCTGAAGAAGGAGTTGCGTGCCATGCAGGAGGCCATGCCACAGGGGGGCTTGACATGACCGCTCTCGCCACCCGCAGCCCTGTGCGATCGCCTGCTGGAGCACTGCCATGAACATCCCCGGCTGGCTCTGGATTGCCACGGTGACCGGTTTGATCGCGGTAATCGTCGTGGACCTAGTGATTGTGGACAGGCGACCCCATGCCTTTGGTCCTAAGGAAGCGGCTCGCTGGGTTGTTTTCTACGTGGCCCTGGCCGTAGCTTTCGGTGGTTTTCTCTACCTGACGTTTGGTGCCACCTTCGCAGCTCAATTTGCCGCGGGATACTTAACTGAGTACGCCTTGAGCGTCGACAACCTGTTCGTCTTCCTCGTCATCATGACCTCATTCGCAGTGCCCGCGGTGTACCAGCACCGCGTCCTGCTCATTGGAATTGTCATAGCGCTCATTCTGCGCGCAATTCTCATCCTGTTGGGGGCAGAACTTCTCTCTCGGTTCAGCTGGATGTTCTTTGCCTTTGGGGCTCTGCTGCTTTTTACCGCGTGGAAACTCTGGTTCGGACAGAATGCAGACCCAGATCCACAAGGGAACGCACTTATTCGACTTGTTTCGCGGACGATGCCTACCGTCCCTACGTACCACGGCCATCGGTTGACCGTGCGCCTGGACGGACGGCGTGCGCTTACCCCGATGGCCTTGGTCATCCTCGCCATAGGCACCACGGATTTGATCTTCGCCTTGGACTCAATCCCTGCCGTGTTGGGGATTACGCAGGAGGCCTACTTGGTGTTTGCTGCGAATGCCTTTGCCCTGATGGGCCTTCGTCAGCTGTATTTCCTGCTCAGCGGACTCATCCAGCGGTTGCGCTACCTGAGCCATGGTCTGGCGATCATTCTGGCTTTTATCGGGCTCAAAATGGTCCTGGAGGCCCTGCACGAGACCTGGGCGGTACCCCTGCCGACCATTCCCATCTGGTTTTCACTCCTGTTCATCATCACTGTGCTCACAGGTGCCGCTTTGGCGAGTTTGTGGCACAGTGATGAGTCACAGCGATAGGAGGATGAATGCAGGTCACCTTGGCTCTTTGGGCCATCACGCTCGGGGCGATTGCACTGCTCATAGCCCTGGACTTCGTGACGGTAAGTCGCAAGCCACACGACGTGATGTTCCGAGAGGCCCTGCTGTGGTCCATTTTTTACGTAGGAATAGCCATTGCCTTTGGCGTCGGTTTGGTCATCTGGGCTGGCGGGGACTTCGGATCTCAGTACTTCGCTGCCTACCTGGTTGAGAAGTCACTGAGTGTAGATAATCTCTTTGTTTTCGTGATTATCTTGACGCAGTTCGCTGTACCGTCCGCTCTACACCAACGGATTCTCCTGTTCGGTGTCGTGCTGGCGCTGGTCCTACGTGCGATCTTCATTGCCGTGGGTGCAGCTGCTCTCTCGCTATTTGCGTTTACGTTCGTGATCTTCGGGGCGATCTTGATTTGGACCGGCGTTCAACTGGCTCGCCATCGCAACGAGGATCCGGATCCTATGGACAACGTCATTATGCGCCGCATTCGCTCTCGCATTTCATTCACGGAGAGTTACGACGGAACGAAGATGTTTACTCGGATCAACGGAAGCCGCGTCGCCACCCCGCTTCTCATGGTCATGATCGCGATCGCGGCCACAGATTTGCTCTTTGCGCTTGATTCGATTCCGGCAACTTTTGGCGTCACGCAAGAGCCATATCTCGTGTTCACGGCCAATGCCTTCGCCCTGCTGGGCCTGCGAGCGTTGTATTTCCTACTCAAGGGTCTGCTTGACAAAATCGTCTACCTGTCGACAGGTTTGGCCGTCATCTTGGTCTTCATCGGAATCAAACTCATCCTGACCTACTTCCACGAGTTGTTCCCCGACACGATTCCGAAGATCCCGACAAATCTGTCCTTGGTGTTTATCGCCCTGACGCTTGTCGTCGTCGGTTTCGCTTCGTGGTTGAAGATTCGAAAGGACCCCGAAGCCAAAGCGCACGCGGGGCGTTTGACGGGTCACTCTGATGAAGGCGAAGGAAATTCCTAAGGCACTTTGAAATGTTCAGATCATGAATGCCGATACTGAGCCTTGTCGATATCCCATCACTACCCGTTGGTAGCAGGCAGCATCCCCGGGGAATATCTACGCTGAGCGAGCAGGGCCGCTTCCGTCCCCCGAGGAGCGGCCCTGTCCGCTACCACCCGCGCTGGGCCCATTCGGAAAGCGATGGTCGTTCTCGCCCCAAAGTCGTGTCATCGCCATGACCCGGGTACACCCAGGTTTCGTCCGGGAGGGAATCGAAGATCTTGGCCACGACGCCCCCCAGCAGGCTCTGAAAGGCCTCCGGGCTCGTGGTGCGGCCAACGCCACCTGGAAACAGACAATCCCCGGTGAACAGATGCGGATAGCCCTGATCATCATCAAAGAGCAGGGCGATGGAACCCGGGGTATGGCCCACTAGGTGAATGACCTGAAGTTCAGCGGCACCGACCGATATGCGATCGCCATCGGACACCAAGTGCCTTGTCGGAATGTCGATCGCCGCTGCATCCGCGGGGTGCGCGTACGTCACTGCTCCGGTATGCGAGACAACCGCCGCGAGCGCGTTAGCCCAGTGATCTCGATGTGCGTGCGTTGTGATCACCGCGGTCAAACCGTCATCTCCAACGAGGTCGAGGAGTGTGTCGGGCTCGGCCGCAGCATCGATCAGAACCTGGTCACCAGTGCGCGTGCACCGCAGCAGGTAGCTGTTGTTGTCCATGGGGCCGACAGCGACCTTGGAAATGACCAAGGCAGCGAGTTCACGAACATCGGCCGGTCCGGCGACTTTGACTCTCCCGGTATACATTGCGTACTCCTAGTGGTGTGACCCCAATGGTTTGGGCCCAGTGGTGTTAGCCCAGCGGTCTGAACAGGTAACCGACCAGCGGAAAGGCAGATGGTGCAGGAGCGACTCGTGGTACGAGGTGCTCGTGAGCACAACCTTAAGGACATCTCTCTGGATCTGCCTCGGGATGCCCTCATTGTCTTCACCGGCCTCTCCGGTTCAGGCAAGTCAAGTTTGGCCTTCGACACGATCTTCGCCGAGGGACAGCGCCGGTATGTGGAGAGTTTGTCTGCCTACGCTCGCCAGTTCCTGGGGCAGATGGATAAACCCGATGTGGACTTCATTGAGGGACTATCGCCAGCCGTATCGATCGACCAGAAATCGACATCCCGTAATCCAAGGTCCACGGTAGGCACGATCACGGAGGTCTACGATTATCTGCGGCTGCTTTTCGCGCGCATTGGTCAGCCACATTGTCCAATTTGCGGTGATCCGATCAGCAGGCAGACCCCTCAGCAGATCGTCGATCAGATCCTTGCGCTGCCGACAGGAACACGCTTTCAGGTGCTGGCTCCGGTTATCCGTGAACGCAAGGGGGAGTACCAGGAGCTGTTTAGAACTCTGCAGGCTCAGGGGTTCTCCCGAGTTCGCGTTGATGGTGTGGTGTACGCGCTGACCGAAGTACCGGTGCTGAAAAAGCAGGAGAAGCACACCATAGAAGTCGTCGTTGATCGTCTCGCTGTCAAGGCTGAAGCACGGCAGCGAATGACGGACTCAGTCGAGACCGCTCTGAGACTTGCGCACGGGTTAACGATTCTGGAATTCGTCGATCTGCCCCAGACCAGCTCAGATCGGGAGCGTGTCTTCAGCGAACACCTGGCTTGTCCGCGGGATGGGCTCAGTTTTGAAGAACTAGAACCACGATCCTTCTCATTCAACTCACCATTCGGTGCCTGTCCTGAATGCGCGGGCCTGGGAACTCGACGCGAAGTCGATGCTGATTTAGTCGTTCCCGATCCTTCACTGACCTTGGCCGAAGGGGCCATTGCTCCCTGGGCAGCCGGAAACGTCTCGGACTACTTCCGACGACTGGTCGAATCGGTCTGCCATGAGGCTGACATCAACATGGATGTTCCATGGGGTCGACTGTCAGCGAAGGCGAAGAGGATTCTGCTGCACGGAACCGATCTTGAAGTTCAGGTCAGGTACCGCAATCGATATGGACGACAACGCTCGTACACCACGGCATACGAGGGCGTCATTCCGTACATTGAGCGACGACATTCCGAGGCGGACAGTGATGCGACTCGGGAGCGCTTTGAAGGCTTTATGCGCGAAGTTCCCTGCATCGCCTGTGGCGGAAGCCGACTCAAGCCGCTGAGTCTTGCGGTTCGGATTCAGGATGTGTCCATTGCGGATATTGCGGCTATGCCGATTGGCACGGCCGCACAATTTCTAAGCGACCTACGTCTCTCCGACCGGGACAGCGCAATCGCAGCACGAGTCCTCAAGGAGGTCAATGAGCGGTTGAAATTCCTTGTCGATGTGGGATTGCATTATCTTTCGCTCGATCGACCTGCGGCTACTCTGGCTGGTGGTGAGGCGCAACGCATACGCCTGGCGACCCAGATCGGCTCCGGCCTGGTCGGAGTTCTCTACGTGCTTGATGAGCCAAGTATCGGCCTGCATCAGCGCGATAATCGTCGATTGATCGAAACTCTGGTTCGATTGCGAGACCTCGGCAATACCTTGATCGTGGTCGAGCACGACGAGGAAACCATACGAACAGCCGATTGGATCGTCGACATCGGTCCTGGGGCTGGTGAACATGGCGGACAGGTCGTCTCCAGTGGCCCACTGAAGCAACTTTTAAACACCCCGGATTCGCTCACTGGTCAGTACCTCAACGGCAAGCGAGCCATCGACATACCTAGTACTAGACGGCCGGTGAGTGACCGCCGTATCACGGTGCACGGTGCCAGCGAACACAATCTCAGGGATGTCACGGTCGAGTTTCCACTCGGCTGTTTCATTGCAGTGACGGGCGTGAGTGGCTCCGGTAAGTCCACCCTTGTCAACGATGTGCTTTTCTCGGTCCTGGCTCGAGAGCTAAACGACGCACGCACAGCCCCTGGTCGACACCGCAAGGTGACAGGGCTTGAGAATGTCGACAAAGTTGTGCATGTTGATCAGGGGCCCATCGGTCGTACGCCGCGTAGCAATCCCGCCACGTATACGGGAGTCTTCGATCACATCCGTCGTCTCTTCGCGGAGACCCAGGAAGCCAAGGTCCGGGGCTATCTGCAAGGACGGTTTTCCTTCAATGTCAAGGGTGGACGCTGTGAGGCTTGTGCCGGTGACGGCACGATCCGAATCGAGATGAATTTCCTACCTGATGTCTACGTACCGTGCGAGGTGTGTCAAGGCGCGCGCTACAACAGGGACACCCTGGAGGTGCACTTTAAGGGTCAATCGATTGCCGATGTGCTAAATATGCCGATTGAAACCGCACTAGAGTTTTTCGCTGCGGTGCCGGCAATCTCCCGACATCTCAGCACTCTCGTCGATGTTGGTCTGGGCTATGTGCGCATGGGCCAGTCCGCGCCGACACTTTCGGGCGGTGAGGCTCAGCGCGTGAAACTTGCTGCCGAACTTCAAAAACGGGCAACGGGTCGAACGATCTACGTGCTCGATGAACCAACGACCGGACTGCACTTCGAGGACGTTCGTCGACTACTCACCGTGCTTCAATCACTTGTCGATCGCGGCAACACCGTGGTGGTTATCGAGCACAATCTTGACGTCGTCAAGTGCGCTGATTGGGTGATTGACATGGGTCCTGAAGGTGGAACCGGCGGAGGTCTGGTGGTTGCCACCGGAACCCCTGAAGAAGTGGCTGCGAGTGCCGAGTCACACACCGGGGCATTCCTGCGTGAACTACTCAAGGCGTGACCCGGGCCCGGTCATTCGCGCGTGGTCGCTCCACATGGCAGACTCCCGACATGGCTCATGAGCAGGTTGCAGGTCAGATCGGGCGTCGCGGTGTCCTGGCTCTGGGGGGTGGCGCGGCCGCTGTCGTCGTGTTGGGCGCATGCAGCCCTGGCAGCGAGGTCTCTGACGTGGCCTCAGCGAGTTCGGCGGCATCTGGGCAGGCTCTGGCAACCGTGGAGCAGGTGCCCCAGGGCGGTGGGGTCGTCATTCCAGATCCGGCCATTGTGGTGACTCAACCCGAACTTGGCGTCTACAAGGCGTTTACGGCAATCTGCCCGCATCAGGGCTGTCTGGTCGACCAGGTCGTCGAAAATGAAATTGTCTGCCCCTGTCATGGCTCGCGCTTTTCAGCCGTTGACGGCGCTGTGCTCGTCGGGCCGGCCACCGAAGGGCTGGCGCCGGAACCCATTCGGGTTCAAGGCACTGCGATCACCCTGGGCTGATTGTGACCTCGTTCCGCCCTGTGGCGGGCGAGATTCCCACGTCGGCAGGTGTCTATCGATTCTGGGATCGGAACCGACGAGTTATTTATGTTGGCAAGGCTACGAATCTGCGCAGCCGCCTGTCCTCCTACTTTGCCGATCCGGAGACATTGCACCCCAGGACTCGTGCCATGGTTACGGAGGCCGTTGACATCGATTGGGTCGTCGTCGATACCGAGGTTGAAGCACTCTCACTGGAGTATTCCTGGATCAAGGAGTTCGATCCGCGATTCAATGTCAAGTATCGGGACGACAAGAGTTATCCCTATCTCGCAGTGACGATGCGTGACGAATATCCGCGTGTGAGCGTAGTTAGGGAAGCCAAGCGCACCGGAACGCGCTACTTCGGGCCATATGCACATGCGTGGGCGATACGCGAAACGATGGAAGAACTGCTTCGTGTGTTCCCCATACGATCTTGCCGGGACGGCGTGTTTCGCCAGGCGAAATCGCAGAACAGACCCTGCCTGCTGGCGCATATCGAAAAGTGCTCGGCACCCTGCGTGGGATGGATTGACGCTCACGACCATCGAGTTCTCGCAGAGAAGTTCTGTTCGGTCCTGCAAGGCCAAGGTGACCGCTATCTCACCGAACTCGAGCATCGGATGCGGGAACACGCTGCTACCGAGGAATTTGAGTCCGCCGCCAGGGATCGTGATCGAATCGGTGCGCTCGCACGTGTCCTGGAACGCAACGCCCTGGTGCTCCCAGATGCCACGGATGCCGACGTCATCGCGCTTGCCGACTCTGACCTTGAGGCGGGTGTCCAAGCCTTCTTCGTTCGCCAGGGGCGCATCACCGGGGAGCGCGGATTTACCCTCGAGAAGACCGAAGACTTAACCGTGAATGGTTACGTTGAACGGGCACTGCAGCGCCTGTATGACACCCCAAAGGTCGCGTCCGCAACGGAGCTCGACCTGCAGGCCCGCGATGCCCGATTCCCACGTGAAATCCTGGTCAGCGCACTTCCGGATGGAGTGCCAGCTTGGGAAGCGTGGTTCAGTGCGCAACGTGGGGCCGCGGTCACCATCCGCGTACCGCAGCGTGGCGATAAGCGCGCTCTTATGGCAACCGCTCTTACGAACGCGGAAGGGATCCTCACTCGGCAGAGCCTGCGACGCTCAAGTGATCTCACCTCTCGAAGCCGCGCACTGGAGGAATTACAGCACGCCCTGCAGCTTGACGAGCCACCTTTACGCGTCGAATGCATTGATATCTCAAACACCCAAGGCCAGGATGCAATGGCTTCACTCGTGGTGTTTGAGGATGGTCTGCCAAAGAAGCGCGACTATCGAAGTTATGCCATCACAACAGTGACCGCCGATGACCCAGCGGCGATAGCAGAAGTCATCACGCGCCGGTTCCGTAACTACCGCGCTGCGGCCTTCGACAGGGCCGAACATCGGGAGAAGGGGCAAACGAGCGACGATCTTGAACATCGAGCCTATCCGCCCGGACTCGTCCTCGTGGACGGCGGTTCACCGCAGGTTAACGCGGCTGCCGCTGCCCTACAGAAGCTGCAGATCACCGACGTACCGGTTGCCGGCCTGGCCAAGCGTCTTGAGGAAATTTGGCTTCCTGGCGAGGAGTCACCGGTGATTCTTCCGCGGGGGAGTGAGGCGCTCTATCTCGTGCAACGTGTACGCGATGAAGCGCATCGCACTGCAATTCGGCTGCATAGGAACAAACGTGGCCGACGCATGGGTGGTGGTGCGTTGGATGCGATCCCTGGCCTAGGTCCTCGTCGCGCTCAAGCGCTACTGAAGAAGTTCGGTAGTGTCCGTCGTGTCGCCGCAGCGTCGCTGGAGGAGCTCTGCGATGTACCAGGAATCGGTCCGGGGTTAGCCGCAGTTATCCACACGAACCTCAACGAGGAGCCATGAATCGCTTTCCGATCGCGCTGGTAACCGGCATTTCGGGCGCAGGACGATCCACGGCCGCGCGCACCTTGGAGGATCTCGGTTGGTTCGTCATCGACAACCTCCCTCCTGCTCTCCTGAGGCAAGCCATCGAGCTCACTCGCGCTCGTACGGATAGTGAACGAGTCGCCGTAGTTGTCGACGTGCGTGGCCGTGCACTGTTCGCGGACCTGCACAGAATGGTTTCTGAGCTGCGAGATGATCCGGGCTTATGGGTGCGCACGCTATTTCTCGAAGCCAGTGACGAAGTCTTGGTGAGAAGGTTCGAGAGTTCCCGCAGGCCTCACCCTCTGCAAGGTCAGGGGCGGATCGTTGATGGGCTTGACGACGAGCGCGCCATGCTGGGCGACCTTCGCGCCCAAGCTGATGTCGTGATCGACACCTCGAATCTCAATGTGCATGATTTGCGTCGAAAGGTCGAGGCCGCTTTCGGCGCTGATGAGCCACTGGCAATGCATGCCACTGTACTTTCCTTCGGCTTCAAGTACGGGATCCCTGTCGATGCTGATTTGGTTGCCGACATGCGCTTCCTGCGGAATCCACACTGGGATGAACAACTTCGTCCGCTCAGTGGGCAAGATCCCCGAGTAGCCCAGGCGGTTTTGCCTCAGGCGCGCGCCTTCCTGGACTCCTACGTAGCACTCATTCTGCAGACCGTGCCTGGGTACCTGCGCGAAGGCAAGCGGTATCTGACCGTGGCTATCGGATGTACCGGCGGCAAACATCGAAGTGTGGCAACAGCAGAGGCACTAGCCACAATCCTAAGAACCCAAGGAGTCCCCGCGATCGTGGTTCATCGCGATTTGGGTCGGGAATGACCACTCGAAGTTGGCAGAACCTGACATCGGCCGGTGGCGAGGGGCGGCCATCCGTCGTTGCGCTCGGCGGTGGGCACGGCTTGGCTGCGACGTTGAGTGCGCTGCGACGGATCACGGATCGCGTCACCGCGGTGGTCGGCGTGGCCGACGACGGAGGCTCCAGTGGGCGACTTCGCGCCGATTTCGGAGTACTTCCACCAGGCGATCTGCGCATGGCACTTGCCGCACTTTGCACCGATGATGCATGGGGTCGAACCTGGAATCGTGTCCTCCAGCATCGATTTGCAGGCGATGGTGATCTTGCTGGCCATGCACTCGGCAACCTGCTGATCACGGCACTGTGGGAAGTTACCGGGGATCCGGTAACGGGATTGGATTGGGTAGCCACCCTTCTGCAGAGCCAGGGGCGAGTGTTGCCCTGCAGTGCTGTGCCACTCGACATCGTTGCGGACGTGCGTGGATACGACGCCGCAAACCCACAGGACATTCATCAAGTACGCGGCCAGGTAGCCGTGGCCACTGCGTCTGGGCAAATCACCAGGATCATGCTGGAACCCGCTGACCCACCGGCATGCCCGCAGGCACTCGCAGCCATCGCCGAGGCCGATGCCATCGTGATGGGCCCTGGGTCTTGGTACACCTCTGTTCTTCCACATCTTCTGATTCCGGAGTTAGGCACCGCGTTGGCTGGCGCTTCGGCACAGCGAATCATGGTCCTGAATCTGGCCCAGCGCAGCGATCCCGAGACGGCCGGAGCCGCTCTCGATCAGCATCTGGGCTTCCTGACTCAGCTCGTACCAACCATGCGCTTTGACGTGGTTGTTGCGGACCCATCCCATCTGAGTTCACCTCGTGAAACCGAGGTACTAGAGGCGGCCTGCAGGCACCTTGGGGCAACCCTCATGGTGGAGCCGGTGAGCTATGCCCACGGCGCCAGACCCGGTTACCACGATCCAGCGCGGTTGGCGATTGCGCTGGAAGCCGCCATGGCTCTACCCGCGCGATAGGGGAGCAGCGGAGCCATTGGGCCGTCATGGCAGGATCACTGCATGGCCATGACGGCTGCGGTAAAGGATGAGCTCAGTAGGGTCAATGTGTCGAAGGCCTGCTGTCGCAAGGCCGAAGTTGCGGCCTTGCTCCGTTTCGCGAGCGCTTTGCACCTGGTTGGTGGGCGAATTGTCATAGAAGCCGACGTGGATGCAGGTGCAATTGCCCGGCGCTTGAAGCGTGAACTCACCGAGTTATACGCCCAGGAGTGTGAAGTGGTCCTCGTGCAACCTGCTGGTTTGCGCAAGGGCTCTCGCTACCTCGTGCGCGCCATTGACGGTGGCCCTGACCTCGCCCGTCAAACTGGCATCGTCGATGCAGGTGGCCGTCCGGTGCGTGGACTTCCAGCATCGGTCGTGTCCGGTGGCCTATGCGACTGCGCAGCAGCATGGCGCGGTGCATTCTTGGCTCACGGTTCCCTGACCGAACCTGGTCGCTCTGCGGCACTTGAAATCACCTGCCCTGGCCCCGAGGCTGCATTAGCGCTCGTGGGCGCAGCCCGCAGATTGGGGCTTGCCGCAAAGTCGCGCGAGGTTCGGGGTGTAGATCGCGTTGTCATCCGTGACGGCGACTCCATCGGGGCCATCCTCACTCAGATGGGCGCACATGAGGCAGTCCTGGCATGGGAAGAACGTCGAATGCGACGCGAAGTGCGGGCGACCGCGAACCGACTCGCGAATTTCGACGATGCGAACCTCCGACGAAGTGCGCGGGCAGCTGTGGCGGCTGGTGCACGAGTGCAACGTGCAATGGAGATACTGGGCGATGAGATCCCCGACCACCTGCGCGCTGCGGGTACCTTACGTGTTCAACACCAGCAGGCGAGCCTTGAGGAGCTCGGTGCCTTGGCGGACCCTCCGATGACCAAGGACGCCATCGCTGGACGCATCCGCAGACTACTTGCCCTTGCCGATCGTCGTGCATCCGAACTCGGGATCCCCGACACTGAGTCGGTCTTGACGTCCGAGCATCTTCTCGCGTGATCTTCCCGTAACACACGCGGTTAGGCTTAGGTCGAAATCAACTGCACGTGCCCCGACATCTGCAGTCGTCCCAAGATTGGGTTGACTTTCGCAGCGCAGGGTGCGGGCCGCACGTCGTAGACCACGAGCCAAGGAGCACGCAGTGACCACGAAAGTCGGCATCAACGGATTCGGCCGGATCGGACGCAATTTTTTCCGGGCGGTCCTTGCCAGCGGGAGTTCCGATATCGAGATCGTGGGGATCAATGACCTCACCGATACCAAAACTCTTGCGCATCTGTTGAAGTACGACAGCGTCCTGGGCCGGCTTGGTACGACCGTAGAAGCCGGAGAGGGTTCCATCACAGTTGGCGGCCAAAGGATCACTGTGCTTGCTGAGCGCGACCCGTCTGCACTGCCCTGGGCCAGCCTCGGTGCGGACATCGTCGTGGAATCCACTGGATTCTTCACCGATGCCGAAAGTGCGAGCAAGCACGTCACCGGTGGGGCCAAGAAGGTGATCATCTCCGCCCCGGCAAAGGGTGAGGACATCACGATCGTTATGGGCGTCAACGAGCAGGACTACGACCCCGCCAAGGACATCATCATCTCGAACGCATCCTGCACCACGAATTGCCTCGCCCCCATGGCAAAGGTCCTCGACGATACGTTCGGGATCGAACGCGGCTTGATGACCACAATCCATGCCTACACGAACGATCAACGCATTCTCGACTTCCCGCACAGCGACCTTCGGCGTGCTCGAGCAGCCGCTCTCAACATGATCCCGACTACCACCGGTGCCGCGAAGGCAATCGGGTTGGTACTCCCGCAGTTGAAGGGAAAGTTAGACGGCTACGCCATGCGAGTTCCCGTGCCTACTGGCTCGGCCACGGACTTGACGGTGACGCTGCGCACCCCAGCCTCCAAAGAGGAGATCAATGCCGCAATGAAGGCTGCAGCTGAAGGTCCACTGCGAGGCGTTCTCGTCTACACCGAAGACCCCATCGTGTCCTCGGACATCGTGACCGATCCGGCGTCCTGCATTTTCGATGCTCAACTCACCAACGCAAATGGACCGATGGCCAAGGTGCTTGGGTGGTATGACAACGAATGGGGCTACAGCAACCGGCTAGTCGACCTGTGCCGGTACGTAGGCGCACGGTTGCCATAGGCGAGCATGCGAACCCTGGCTGATCTGGCACATTCAGGTCGTCGCGTACTGGTGCGCGTCGATCTGAATGTTCCAATGACAACCGATGCTCATGGTGCTCGAACCATCACCGATGATGGGCGTATTCGGGCCTGTATCCCAACCATCGACGTGTTGCGCGCTGCTGGGTGTCGGGTGGTCCTTGTCGCTCACCTTGGTCGACCCAAGGGAGAACCGAATCCGGCTTATTCACTGGCCCCCGTTGCGGTTCGACTCTCCGAATTGCTAGGCGTGCCAGTACCGCTGGTAGAAGACATCACGGGTGCCAAGGCGCAGGCCGCCGTGGCAAACATGCACGACGGCGATGTGATTCTGCTGGAGAACATTCGATTCGACGCCCGCGAGACGAGTAAGACTGCCGCTGATCGAGAGTCGCTGGCAGCCGAATTAGCCGCACTCGCCGACGCTTTCGTAAGCGACGGCTTCGGCGTAGTGCATCGCGAGCAAGCGTCCGTAACCGACGTCGCGCACCTGCTGCCAAGTGCTCCCGGATTGCTTGTCAGGGGCGAATCGGAAGTCTTCACCCGAATCCTCAATGATCCCCAGCGCCCGCTCGTCGTTCTCCTCGGCGGTTCGAAGGTCAGTGACAAGTTGGGGGTCATTGGCAACCTCCTTGAGCGCGTCGATGCCCTGCTCATCGGCGGGGGTATGGCGTTCACATTTCTGGCCGGCCAGGGCTTCGAAGTCGGCGACTCACTTCTGGAGTCAGATCAGATTCCGGCCACCCAGGAATTTATGCGGCGCGCTCAGCAACGCGGAATCCCACTCATACTCCCATCTGATGTGGTCATTGCCGATGACTTTTCCGCGGACGCACATGTGCGAACCGTCCCGGTCGGTGAAATTCCGCCAGGCTGGCGTGGCTTGGACATCGGCCCGCAGACCGTCGAGGCATTTCAAAGCAGGATCGATACAGCAGGAACGGTAGTTTGGAATGGTCCCATGGGCGTGTTCGAGATGGCACCGTTCGCCGCTGGCACCGAGGCGATCGCTCGCGCCATAGCGGCAAGCAGCGCCTTCTCGGTCGTCGGTGGCGGCGACTCGGCTGCGGCCATACGACTTCTGGGAATCCCGGAAAACGATTTCGACCACATCAGCACGGGAGGCGGCGCAAGTCTTGAGTTCCTCGAGGGAAAGCGACTACCCGGACTTACCGCATTGGAAGAGGGAACCGAACAGTGAGTGAGCAGCGCAAGCCTCTGATTGCCGGCAACTGGAAGATGAACCTCAACCACTTCGAAGCGATCGCTCTCGTACAGCGTCTCGCATTCACCTTGAATGAACAGGATTTTGCTGCGGTTGACGTGGTCATTCTGCCTCCCTTCACTGATCTGCGAAGCGTGCAGACCCTGATTGAGGGGGACAAGTACGAAATTGCATATGGTGCTCAAGACGTCTCGATGTACGCATCCGGGGCATACACCGGTGAGATCTCGGCCAGCATGCTCGCCAAGTTGGGGTGCAGCATGGTTGTCGTCGGCCATAGTGAGCGCCGAGCCATGCACGACGAAACTGACGCGGTCGTCAATGCCAAGGCCAAGGCCTGCTTGGGCCAGGGCTTGACGCCGATCGTGTGCGTGGGTGAGCCTTTGGAAGTCCGGGAAGCGGGTTCTCAGGTTGAGTTCGTCCTCGGGCAACTCAGAGCATCACTTGCCGGTCTCAGCGACAATCAGGTCGGTTCCTGCGTGATCGCCTACGAGCCTGTCTGGGCCATCGGCACTGGTCGTGTCGCCACTCCGGAGGACGCCCAAGAGGTATGCGGCGCCATCCGGCAGGCTCTTGCCGATTCGTGGTCAGGGGCCGTTGCGCAGAGCCTGCGGATTCTCTACGGCGGCTCCGTCAAGGCCAACAACATTGCCGAAATCATGCTGGGGCCAGATATCGACGGCGCCCTCGTGGGCGGCGCCAGCCTGGACGCCGACGAGTTCGTCGGAATCGTGCGCTACCGGGTCCTCGCGGGCAAGGCCTAGGACGCCTGGAGTCGGCCGACCCACCAGGGCCCACTATCCTGAGCCAATGATCAACGTCCTAACCATCGTGCTGGCGGTCATCTTGGTCATCACCAGTGCCCTGCTCGTGGTCCTGATTCTCCTGCACCGTGGCAAAGGTGGAGGACTTTCCGACCTCTTTGGCGGCGGAGTGAGCTCCTCCATTGGTGGATCGTCTGTGGCCGAACGGAATCTGGATCGACTGACCATTGGAATCGGCCTTGTCTGGGCCGCCTGCATCGTCGCGGTCGGTCTTCTCGTGCGCACCACCGCCTGATCGTTTCGTTAACCGCAGTTCAACTGCTAGACCTCTGGAAGGGGTACACGTGGCCGGTGGCAGCGCCATTCGGGGAAGTCGCGTCGGAGCCGGCCCGATGGGGGAGGCTGAGCGTGGCGAAACAGCTCCACGAATCTGGGTCTCCTTCTGGTGCGCCCGGGGACATGAGTCGCGGCCAAGTTTTGCGGCGGACGCAGCTCCGCCCACCGAGTGGGAATGCCCTCGCTGCGGTTTGCCCGCCGGTCCTGATCAGGAGAATCCTCCAGCGCCACCCAAGATTGAGCCCTACAAGACTCACCTTGCCTACGTTAAGGAGCGCAGGTCGGACGAGGACGGCGCAACGATCCTCGCCGAAGCCATTGCCAAGCTTCGCGGTAACTAGCCGCTCGACGGCCCACGTGGGAACTTGCCGCACAAGGCAGGTCGAATAGGGTCTAGTCGCGGCGGCCGAACCCCGCCGGCAGGCGGTCCGCAGCGTCGTCGTCTACGTACCACACGGTTCGCAGCCTGCCTCGCACGCCACGGACCGGCATCTGGAACGGTCCGGCCGCTGAGTCGAATGCCAGACGCACCGCCGCCGACTTGGCGGCACCAGTTGCAAGAATCCACAGTTCATCGGCCTGGCTCAGTGTGGCGGCACTCAAGGTCACCCTGGTAGCCGGCTCCTTCGGTGCTCCGTGCACCGCCAACACCGGCGCAGCAGAGTGCACCGCGGGAGACTCCGGGAAGATTGAGGCGATGTGACCATCTTCGCCGAGACTCAGAATGGCCAAGTCCCAACCCTCCGCCGGCAATGTTTGTTGGTAACGAAGCGCGGATTCTTCGGGGGATGAGACTTCGTCCGGCCCAGCGATGGCGTGGAGCACCGGTGCATTGTCATACGGTGAAGCGAGCATCCCGCCCACACTTTGATCATTGCGATCCGGATGACCTGCAGGCAGGAACCGCTCATCGGACCACCAGAGCTCCCAGGCCGACATATCAATCGCGGATCGTGCTGGAGTTCGCAGGACTGTATCCAGCAGGGCGTGGGCCGTTCGCCCGCCCGTGAGGACCATACGCATGCGTCCGGTTGAGTTCTGACGTTCAACGATGGTGGTAATCAAGGCACCTGCCACGGACGCGGTCAGTGGGCCGACCTCAGAAAATCGCCTGATCTCCGTAGTCGTCATGAACGAAGTGCCGCCGCCACGGTTGTCCGCAGCTGCTCCCAGGAACTGATGAATTTCTGCACACCCTCGCGTTCAAGGGATGCGAAGACATCCGCAGCATCGACGCCAGCAGCCGCGATGTCTGCCCATATGGCCGCCGCACTCTGCGCATATCCATCGAGGGTGTTCGCTGAAGGCTCGCCATGGTCCGCATATGCCCGCATAGTTGCCTCAGGCATTGTGTTGACGCAGGGGGAGCCAACGAGGGAACTTACATACAGGGTGTCTGGGTAGGCGGGGTCCTTAACGCCGGTCGACGCCCACAGGGGTCGCTGCACATTCGCTCCCTGATCGGCCACCTCTTCCCAGGCTTGAGTGCGCAAGTCCTGCTGGAAGGCATCCCACGCGAGCCTGGCATTGGCTACGGCGGCCATACCTCGCAACTCCTCAGCACCGGCTTTGACCAAACGTGAGTCCACTTCGGAGTCAACGCGTGAAACGAAAAATGATGCGACCGAGTGGATCTGAGCGAGGTCGAGTCCGGTTGCGGCCGCGCCCTGAAGCCCCTGGTGATACGCGGCCAATACCTGGCGGTACCGCTCTACGGAGAAGATCAGCGTGACATTGACATTGATGCCCCTGCTGAGAACCGCTGATATCGCCGGGAGCCCGGCTTGAGTGGCCGGAATCTTGATCATCACATTGGGACGATCGACGATCGTCCACAGTTGCAGCGCAGCAGCTATCGTGCCCTGCGTGTCATGTGCAAGGCGTGGATCGACTTCGATTGAGACCAGTCCGTCAAGGCCGCGAGTTCGCTCCGAGGTGTCGCGAAAGACGTCGCACGCCGCGCGAACATCATCGGTAGTGAGTTGTGTGATCGTGTCGTCAACCCCCATGCCCTTGCGGGCGCAGTCACGCAAATCTTCTGCATAAGCAGCCGCGTTCCGGGTCAGGGCCTGGTCGAAGATCGATGGATTGGTTGTGACACCGGTAACAGACCAGTCAGCGACAAGCTCGGCGAGGTTGCCAGACACAATTCGCTGACGGTCCAGATCGTCGAGCCAGATTGAGACTCCCGCGTCATTCAGTGCTGCGAGTCGTGCCCTGCCAGATTGATCCACAGTTGCCACACTCATTTCCAATGATCCCTTGAATTATCGGCCAAGGCAGTGCAGTGCTGCTTGGACAACCGCCTCAGAGGTAACGCCGAAGTTGTGAAACAATTCCTCTGCCGAGGCGCTTGCTCCGAAATGATCGATACCGATGACCTGGCCACTATCGCCCACGTACTTCCACCAGCCCAACGTTGCACCTGCCTCGACCGCAATGCGGGCAGTGACATCTCGTGGCAAGACCGATTCTTGGTACTCCTTCGACTGTGCGTCGAACCATTCGAGGCACGGCATTGATACGACGCGCGCACCAACTCCCAGGGTCGCCAATTCATCCGCCGCTGCCAATGCAAGTTGGACTTCTGAGCCAGTGCCGAGCAGTACGACGTCCACCTGCGGCGCGTCGCGCAATACGTAGGCGCCGCGTGCAACACCATCAACCGCTCGATGCAGACTCACGAGTGTGCGAACGTTCTGTCGGGTCAAGATCAAGGCAGTTGGACCATCGTTGTGAAGTGCCGCGAGCCAGGCAGCTGACGTCTCATTTGCATCGGCGGGACGGACGACCGCTAGCTGTGGAACTGCGCGAAGTGCCCAAAGATGCTCGATGGGCTGGTGCGTGGGACCGTCTTCGCCGAGCCCGATTGAATCGTGCGTCCAGACATAGATCACGGGCAGGTTCATGAGTGCGGCAAGTCGCACCGCGGGCCTCATGTAATCGCTGAACACCAGGAAGGTGCCGGCAAATGGGCGGGTAAGCCCTTCCAATGCGATGCCATTCATGATGGCGCCCATGGCGTGCTCGCGAATGCCGTAGTGGACAACCCGTGCGGTCTCGTACCGCAAAGTGTCCGCACGAGTATTGGCGGCATTCGGCAGGAAGTCCGCCGACCCAAGAATCGTGGTGTCGTTGGACTCGGCCAGGTCAGCTGACCCACCCCAAAGTTCCGGGAGAAGGCCAGCGAGCGCGTTGAGCGCCTGGCCTGATGCCTTACGCGTCGCCACCTGAGAATCCAAGGCAAATTCGGGCAGCGCTGCCGTGAGATCGTCGGGAAGTGAATGCTGCTGGAGTCGCTCGAGTAGTCCTGCCTTGTCAGAATTCAAGTCTGCCCAGGCTCGAAAGCGACGCTCCCAACTTTCCCGTTCGACCCGAATGCGCGCATCGAGTCGCTGCCGAATCTCTGCCATGAGAGCACCCGGAAAGGCGAAGGTGGCACCCGGATCTAGACCCAGCACCTGCTTGGTGGCGGCAACTTCGGCGTCACCCAAGGCCGAACCGTGGGACTTCGCAGTGTTACGGGCATTGGGGGCGGGCCAGGCGATCGTCGTACGCAGCCGAATGAACGTCGGCTGCTTCATCTCCTGGCGGGCCGCCTGCAAGGCCACCTCAAGTGCCATGAGGTCGATGTTCCCATCGGGAAGCATCTCCACCTGGTGGATCGCCCAACCGTAGGCCCGATAGCGGGCGACCACGTCCTCGGTAAAAGCAAGAGCAGTGTCACCCTCGATCGAAATGCGATTGTCGTCCCAGATCACGCAAAGCATGCCCAGTTCCTGTGTGCCGGCGAGCGAACTCGCCTCACCGCTAACGCCCTCCTGGAGATCGCCATCCGACGCGAGCACCCAGATGTGGTGGTCGAAGGGGCTATCACCGTGCGGCGCTTCAGGATCCAACAACTGCCGTTGGTACCGCTGGCCCATAGCCATACCCACCGCTGTCGCCACACCTTGCCCCAGTGGCCCTGTCGTCGTTTCGACCCCGGCCGTGTGGCGATACTCCGGATGGCCCGGGGTCAAGCTCTCCCAACGGCGGAAGTTGCGCAGATCGTCCAGGGTCAGGCCATAGCCAGACAGGAGGAGCTGGGAGTACAGGGTCAAACTCGAGTGGCCCGCGGAGAGTACGAAGCGATCCCGTCCCAACCAGACCGGGTCTTGAGGGTCATGGCGCAGCGTGCGCTGAAAGAGAAGGTAGGCAGCTGGCGCCAAGGCCATTGCCGTGCCCGGGTGACCATTGCCTACTGCTTGAACGGCATCCATGGCTAACGCACGCAGGTGGCGGATGGCGTCCTCATCAATGGCATCCATAGCGGGCATATTCATTGGATCGCGCGATGAGGTCACCAGAAAACTGTAGTCAGCATGGCTCCCGCCATCTCAGTGCACAGGGTGCAACCGTTGTTACCGACTATCTGAGGGTGCCGGAGCGCAAGATAGGTTGGGCAGGTGACCGACGTTCAACCGGAGCAACTCAGCCCTGGTGCGGTCCAAGGCCCCGTATTAACGCTGCCAGCGCGCATCCGGGCGCATGTACTCCTGGCCAAACCGAGAATTATCGAACTGCTCCTTGCCACGGCAGTGCCGACGGCATTCCTGGCAGCGGAGGGGCTGCCCAGCCTGCGTGTCACTGCCGCCATCATCCTCGGTGGTGCGCTCGCCGCGGGGGCGGCAAGCACGTTCAACAGCGTCTATGACCGTGACATTGATGCTCACATGGCCAGAACCCGCAGGCGCCCGGCGGTCTCCGGAGAGGTATCGGTACGAGCGGGACTCATTCAGGGTGCGCTGATGTCTGCGGCGAGCTTCGGCGTTCTGCTGCTTCTCGCCAATCTCGTTGCAGCCCTGCTTGCCTTACTCGCCATCTTGATGTACTCGGTCGGCTACACAATTCTCTTGAAGCGGCGAACTGCGCAGAACATCGTCTGGGGTGGGGCAGCTGGCTGCATGCCCGTGCTCATCGCATGGGCTGCCGTCACGGGAAGTTTGACCTGGACACCCGTTCTGCTTTTCCTCATTGTCTTTTTCTGGACGCCGCCGCACTACTGGCCCCTGGCGATTCGATACCGCGAGGACTATGCCGCGGCAGGGGTTCCTATGCTGCCCGTTGTCAGACCCGTGGCCCACACCTGCACCCAGACCATCATCTACGCCAGCCTCACCGTAGCCACATCACTACTCCTGATTCCGATCGCAGATATGGGTCTGGTCTACACCGTTTCCGCGTGCGTCCTCGGGGCTGCCTTCCTAATGCTCGTTGTCTTGCTTCGCCGAGCCGCGTCCCCATCAGCGCTGGGAACACAATCAGCGCTGGGAACGCAATCAGCGCTGGGAACGCAATCAGCCAGTGACACTACCTCAGCGCCTGATGCCGCAGCACTGGAGCGCGCTGCCATGCGCGTGTTCCACGGATCGATTACCTACCTGGCGCTGCTGTTCCTCGCAGTTGCGCTTGATCCGTTTCTGTAAGCGCCCGCACGCTCATGGGCAGGAAGAGCACTGCTACCCACAGCAGGCACGCGAGAAGGACGTGGATGGCGACGAGCAGGATTGGCAGACCGGTGAAGTACTGGGTGTAGCCCACCGTTCCCTGAACGACGGCTAGGAGCAAGCAAGTCCAGGCTAGGGATCGAGCGACGCGTGGAGCCCGAACAAGATGCAGTGCCGCGATAGCGCCAACGCTCAGACCCAGGAACGCGAACACGAAATCTGCGTGAATCCAGGAGATCACACGCGGATCTAAGGGCAACCGAGCGTTAGCACCAGTGTCCCCGCTATGCGGACCGGTGCCGGTTACTGCAACACCAAGGACGATGACGACCGCTGTAACCAGCACCAGCGCAAGGATCAACCACCACACGGTCCGCGGAACGCAAACCGCCATCTGCTGCCCAGGTACTTGACGGTCATGGGATCTCGCGACCAGCTGAACGCACCCGGCAATAATCACCATCGATAGCAGAAAATGTGCGGCCACGATTTCTGGCGCCAGTCCAGTGAGCACGGTGATGCCGCCCAGGATCGCTTGGGCAACAGTGCCCAGCAGCGGGATGGTCGCAAGGGCCACGATGCCTCGACGTGCCCGCGCACGACGGTCGACAATGGCCGCAACGAGTGCGGCGATCGCCAGCGCCACGAGTACGAAGGTAAGGAGACGATTGCCGAACTCTACGTACTTGTGCCACGACTCAACCTGCGCCGATGTTGGCACGACAGAACCCTCGACGCACTCGGGCCATGTTGGACACCCCAACCCAGAGCCGGTCAGCCGAACGATGGCACCCGTCAAGACGATCGCAGTCTGTGCGACCAAGTTTGCGATGAAAATACGTCGGCTGATGGCAGAGCAGCGCGTCACGCTCTCCACCCTAGGTGACGTCTAGATCATGCCCGGCGGTCGTCCCATCGAAACAGCCGCAGTGCCAAAGCGCAGCCAACCAATCCCCACAGCATGAGGACGACGATCGCCTCAAGATCACCTGGCGCCCGCAGCGCGCTGATCAGTGCGCCGGTGGGTAGCAACGGGACGACATTGCCCCATGGTTGCGGGAGTGCGCTGACAGGGACTGCGATTCCGCCAAGGAAGACCAGGCCAAGGAACACCGCGTTAGCGACGGCGAGCACCGCTTCGGCACGCAGCACCCCGGCGGCGAGAAAGGCCCACGACGCGCAGCCGATGCAGGCGAGCACGAGTGCCCCGACGACAACGACCAGTTGTCCGACCAAGACAGTCCCTGGCCGCCAACCCACGAACATTGCGGTCGCTACTACCGCAGCGATGGAAACGCAGGTCACCAGGCCGGTAGCAACGAGCTTGCCGATCAGCAGCCCCGATCGACCCAACGGAGTGGTCGCTAGAAAGGTCAGCGCACCTGCACGCCGTTCAAAGGCAGTGGCGATTGCCAGGGATGTGAAAGCACAGGCGACAACACAGGCACTGACCATGGGGGCGATTCCGTCGTTCACTGGCGAGATGCCCAGCCCTGGCAACCACGATCCAACGGCGATCAGCAAGACCGGTATGCCGAGCACGAGGAGGAGCTGCTCGCCATTGCTGAAGGTAGCGCGCAGCTCCCAACGACTTTGCGCAAGAATCAGCGCACGGCGAGTCGGTGTTTTGGCGTGCGTTTCCTCGCCGCGAGGTGATTCCGCACGGAACTTCATGGGACGTCCGTCTGTGGATCCATCGCCTGCTCCAGTGACTTCGTGTCAGTGCGAACCTCTAGGGGCACGAACCCATGACTGGCGCACCAATCCATTGCCGCGCCAAGCACCTGCGGCGTTGCTTCGGCTGCGATGGTGATCTGCAGCCCTCTTGAAACCGCAATAGGCCCAGAAATCGAGAATCGATCCGAACCGGACAGAGTCCTTTGCAGTTGGTCGGACAATGCGACAAGCGCCTCTGGCCCGATAGTGGCCTCGGGGCTCATGAGCAAGCGAATCCCCGCTCCCGCACCGGTGATCTCGGACACCGAGCCTCGGTCGTGAACCCGACCGGATGCCATCACGATCAACTCGTCGCTTGGGGTGAACAGTCCCTCAATCTCTTCCATGCGATGTGTCGTCAACAAGATTCCGACCCCGGCATCCCGCCGTTCACCGATGATCGTCAAGACTTCGCGTCGGATACCCGGGTCCAGGCCAGCCGATGGCTCATCGAGCACCAGCAGCTTCGCGGGAGCCATGAGAGCGGCGGCAAGTCGCACTCGCTGTTGCTCGCCGCCAGATAGGCGCTTGAACAGCACACGGCTGCTTGGGTCGATCCCCAGTCGATCAAGCAACTCACAGTGCCCTGCCGGTGGAACCGATGCCTCGACAGCAAAGAGGCGACCGATGTGTC
>JAGWVT010000082.1 GCA_018970765.1 Actinomycetales bacterium | reverse complement strand
CTCATTGCCTCAGCCGCTTTCCGTTCATCGTTCGGCGTCATGCTGGTGCCTTTCGAAGATGAATACGGGTGGAGCAGGGCAGCCACGAGCCTTGCCGTTTCGGTGAATCTCGTCTTCTACGGGGTTACGGCACCGTTCGCAACTGCTCTCATGGAGCGCTTCGGCATTCGAACCATCGTTGCCGGTGCCATGGGCCTTATTGCGCTAGGTACCGGCCTGACTGTCTTCATGACCGCGTCTTGGCAACTCGTCGTGCTGTGGGGCCTGGTCGTTGGGTTGGGAACAGGATCGACTGCGCTGGTTTTGGGCGCCCTTATCGCCAATCGGTGGTTCGCCAAACACCGCGGTCTCGTCCTTGGCATTCTGGGCACCGCCTTCGCCACTGGTCAACTGGTGTTTCTACCCTTGATCTCAAGCACTATTTCCAACAGTGGGTGGCGCACAGCCTCTCTTGGGATCGCCCTGTTGGCAGCGCTGACCATTCCTTTGGTTCTCCTAGTGATTCGCGATCGGCCCTCCGACTTGGGGCTACGTCCTTATGGCGCAACGGGCCCGATCACGACCCAGGAGGAGGCACAGAATTCAACCGGGAGTGCCTGGCATGCAGCCCAAACCGCGCTCACTGTCCTGCGTCAGGCGTCAAGAACTTCAACCTTTTGGCTACTTGCCGGCACATTCTTTATTTGCGGCTGGACCACGAACGGCATCATCAGCACGCACTTCGTGCCGGCCATGCACGACCACGGCATGGGAGCCACTACTGCCGCCGGTCTGCTCGCGATCGTAGGAGTCTTCGACATCATCGGCACCATCGGTTCAGGATGGCTGACTGATCGTTTCAACCCACGCGTGCTGCTCGGTCTCTACTACGGCCTGCGTGGCGCTGCGCTCATTGCGCTACCGCTCATCCTTGGGCCAAGTGTGCAACCGCCGCTCATGGTCGTCATGATCTTGTTCGGTCTGGATTGGGTCGCCACTGTGCCACCGACGGTCACCCTCTGCCGCCAGGCCTACGGCGCGGACAAGGGAGCCATCGTCTTTGGGTGGGTGTTTGCCGCGCACATGGTCGGTGCTGCTGCAGCAGCAGTGGTGTCGGGTTCGCTGCGCGCTAGTACGGGTGACTACCTTGGCGCATGGATCCTGGCCGGAGGTTTGGCGATCATGGCAGCGTTGGCCGTCTTCCTCATTCCCCGGACTCTCAGTTCTCCACCATCGCGCGAGGTGCAGCAGGCGCACAGTCAACGTTGACGCCTGCGGATAGCCGTGTCGGAACTCATCTGAAGGAGTTGTCATGCCCAACCTGGTTCAGGCACCAGCCTCCGCATCGATTGATCGCGTAGCCCTCGTGGCTGACGCGCTGCGTGGGGCTGACACATTGGACTGGCAAGTGCCGTCGTTGTGCTTCGCTGAGGAAGTGCACTAACCGTCCAGTCGAGGTGATCGGGGAACACACGTGGATCGGTGTGCCCGACAACGTACGCCGCGTAGGACTTGAACCTACAACCCGCTGATTAAGAGTCAGCTGCTCTGCCAATTGAGCTAGCGGCGCGAGGTGATGAGCGTACCAAGGCGGGTTGGCCGCGTCACAGGCCTAGGCCTGCGGAGACTGCCGCGGTGATTGCCTTGGCGATTGCCTGCTGACCACGCGGATTGGGGTGGAAGGAGCCGCTTGAGAAGCCCTGCAGCGCGGTGAGGCCGAAGACCCAGGCTTGATCGCCCGCACAGACGCCGTGGCCGGTGTCGGAGTCTCCAGAGGCACCCCAGGCGCCACTGACCGGGCGCCAGCCCAGGTTGCCGGTTGCAGCAATCTGCGAGTTGAGTGTGCCGTTGGGCACGGCTAGGACGACGTCCTTATTCGCGGTGGTGCGGTACGGGTAGGTAGGCGCCGGGTTGGGCACCAGCAGCGTGCTGCGTGCCCAGGCGAAGTCAGTGGCGTCCATGGTCAGGTAGGTGCACGGCGCACCTGAGGCGGCGCGGGTGATGTCCGGATACATCGTTGGAAAGACGGCTCCGCCGGGGGCAATTGCCAGTGGTCGATCATCACCGGGACCGGCAAGTGTGCAGGTTGATCCCCCGAGGCAGTTGGCGATGCGCGCATAGGCGGCCGGAAGGGTGCCGAGGCGAGTTTGAGCGCCGTCCTGCAGCGTCGGGTACGCCGCCAGCGGCCCGTTGCTGGCGCGCTGAATTGGGCAGTCCACTCGCGTGGAGCAGCTCGTCAGAATTGAGGTGAAACCGACATCGTTTCCGCCGACCGTAAGGCTGACCGCGTCAATGGGGCGCTCGCCGATCAAACGGCGCACCTGCTCGATCTGACTGAGCGCCTTGCGCGCGCCGGGCTGTGGACCGAGGACACCGTTATCGACCGTCGCTCCCGCGCAGGAGACATCAACCAGCGTGACCGAGGTCTTGGGTGTGGCGCGCTCTAGGGCAAGTGCCGCTTGCGCCGGGCCGGACATGGCACTGCGGTCGCAAGGGTCGTCATCCCAATACGGGGCGAAGTCTGTGAAAAGGCTGGCCTGACGCATCCACGCGTCAATGTTGCGCGGCGTGCCTTCGCCCGAGGCATAGGAGTCGCCGAGCACAACCATGAGGATGTTGCGCACCGCTGCTGAAACCTCAGTCACATTAGTGCGACCTGCGCGAGTGACCTGCAGGCGAAGTACGTAGTCGCCTTCCGGCAGCAGCACCTGCGTGCGACAGGTCTTCTTGGCGATCCGACGCGGCTGCGTCGTCATGACCGTTGTCGCACCGTTCAGGATCGTCCAGGTGTATCGGGCGCCAACCGAAGAGCACGCATCAAGTTGAACGGGATACCCGGCCGAGTCGAGGTACCAGGAGAGACTTCCATCAATCAGCCGCTCATTGGGTTGGGCCTCGAAGTTGCCCGCACCGATGAAGGTGGTCGAAGGCTGCAAGGTGAGTGCACCGGACTGCGGGAATCCACCATCCCCGTCGATGATTCCGTCCTTATTCGCATCCTTGCTCATCGGGATCATCGCCCAGTCTGCTTTGGCGACGGGCCCAGCCGCCGGACGCACTGCCGGGGTTGCCTGAGCTGCCTGCACAGAACCAGCGGCTGCCAGCGCCGCGGCGACGAGGACTGCTATCGCTGCGCGCAAGGTGCTGCCGCTCAACCGCGTCATCGCCCCACGGTACGTTAGGTGCAATGCTGCCAAGAACAGGGTGTCAGTGCGGTCGATAGGGGCAGTGGCGGCAGCCGTTCTCGCAACAGAAACCGCGATCGGCATGTGCCTGCGCGGTGATCACGATGAATCCAGTAGCTGGATCAAGATATGTGCCCTCACCGCTGTTCAGGGCCATTCGGTGCGCAGCCATGATGGCCGCGTACTGCGGATGCAGGGGGTTCAGGCGGTCGGGGCGGGGCTGGTCAAGGCCACGTTCCGGATCGACCTCCCGAAATGGTGTTGCCGGGTTCACGAATGGTCGACGGTATGTTGCGCAGCCAGATTGCGGGCTTCCTCCGAATCCGGACCGGGGTGAGGAACCAGCACCGCATCGCGGTAGTAGCGCAGCTCGGCTATGGATTCTCGAATGTCGCCCAGTGCGCGGTGGTTACCGCGCTTCTCGGGGGAGGCGTAGTAGGTGCGCGGGTACCAGCGCTTGGCCAACTCCTTGACCGTGGAAACGTCAACGAGTCGATAGTGCAGGTATGCATCCAGCATGGGCATGTACTTGGCCAAGAACATGCGGTCGACGTACACACTTGAACCAGCGAGCGGTGCCTTGCGTGGCTCCGGGATGTGCTGCTTGACGTAGCTGAGTACCTGTTCTTCGGCGTCGCCCAAGGCAATGCCGCCAGGAATCTCGGCGAGCAGGCCGGATTCGCGATGCATCGTGTCAACGACGGGATCCATCGTGGTGAGCACTTCAGCAGGAGCAGTGATCACCAGGTTGATCCCGGAATCAAGTTCCGTCAGATCTGGCTCGGTGACGATGCAGGCGATTTCAACGAGCAGGTCCTTCGAGAGATCCAAGCCAGTCATCTCGCAGTCAATCCACACCAGCCGATCGCTAGCAGAGCGAGATTCGCTGGCCACTGCCCAATGCTAGGCCCATGGATGTTCGGCCTGACCCAGCTAGGGGCCTTCCGGAAGCTGCTTACTCGGAATCACTGCCACCGGGATCTTCGCGTGATGCAGGACCCCATGACTGGTTGAACCGAGCATGCCGCCCACGATGAGGCCGCGACCACGGGTGCCCACTACGAGCATGGCTGCGTCCTTAGACGCTTCGATGAGGGCATGAGTTGTCGGCCCTCGGATCACGCGTTGCTCGACCGGAACATCCGGATAAGTCGAACAAAAGCCTGCGAGTGTCTCGGAGACCAAGCGGGTCTCCTCGCTGGCAACTTGAACTGATGAAACCAACTGGTAGGGATCGGGCAACACTAAGTAGTCATAGCTAGGAATTTCAAAGGCATGCACGACGAGCAAGGTCCAGCCATGACGGCTGGCCTCATCGAATGCGAAGGCCAGTGCGGCCTGCGCACCCAGTGATTCGTCAATACCGACAACAAGGTGGTCGGACTTGGGGTTGGCCGCACCGCGGATGACCACGCATGGGCAGAGGGCATGCGTGGCGACCTGGGTTCCGGTCGATCCCAGTAGGAGGTCGCGAAACCCACCAAGGCCACGCGAGCCCACGACCACCATGGCGGCTGATTGCGATGCCTCCAACATCAGGCCGGAGGAAGAAGCCATCACCACAATGGTGCGCAAATCAGGAATGGTGAGTGTGGCAGCGATACGAGCCAGTTCGCGTTCCGCGCCTTCGCGAATGAGGTCGATGGCATTGATAGCAACCGGAACACTGGGGCCAAAGGCGGCGCTGGTTACCGGAGGCAGAATTGCGTACGCGAGTGTGAGGCCTCGGCCGTGTGTGAGAGCTTCCTGCGCCGCCCAGCGTGCAGCGCGCTCAGCATGTTCACTGCCATCAACGCCGACGACGATTCGTTCTGCCCACGGATCACTGAGAGTCATACCTGCATGGTCGACCGTCACTGTGCCACTGATCCAGCGGCGAAGGGCCCCTGACTGTCAGACATAGGTCCCCAATCAGAGGATCGTCGTGGTTACCTCGTGATGAGAAGCGCGACGAGCGCAAGCAGGAGAACCAGGAGTACGCCAGCCGGTAGGGACTGATTGCCTTCCTTCAGCCGAAGATGCACGACGATTGCCAGCACCATCGTCACCGCAAGGCAGATTGCGGAAATGAGCGAGAGAACATCGGGCAGCGGTGAAACCAGCGGAAGCAGGAGCGCTAGGGCGCCCAGTGCCTCGGCAGCACCGATGCCTTTGACAGCGGCTGCGGGGAATGAATCCACCCAGGCCATCTTGGGTTGCAGGGCTGCCTTACTTGCCACGACCTTGGTCAGGCCAGCGGCGAGGAAGACCAGCCCGAGGATGACCTGCAGGGCAATGACGATAATTTCCACGGTGCAGGAACGTAGCAGATACCCTTGCTAGCCATGGTGGAGATTTCATGGCCGAGGTGACCTATCGACCGGTGATCGTTTTCGCCAAGACATTCTTTGCGTCGCTGGGCATCAAGTTCGACATAGTCGGCAACGAGCACCTGCCGCGCGAGGGTGGTGCCGTTCTGGCGATCAATCACACGAGTTATTTGGATTTCGCTTTCGCCGGGATTCCGGCAGATCGTGTGGGTCACCGATTGGTGCGCTTCATGGCTAAAGACTCAGTCTTCCGCCACCCGGTGTCCGGTCCGTTGATGCGTGGGATGCGTCATATCCCCGTAGATCGCGAATCCGGCAGTCAGGCGTTTCGTGATGCGGTCACCGCTCTGCGCGCCGGTGAACTTGTCGGCGTGTTTCCCGAAGCGACGATGAGCAGGTCATTCGAGATCAAGGAGATCAAGAGCGGTGCCGTGCGCATGGCCATGGCAGCGAAAGTGCCGATGATCCCGATGATCGTGTTCGGTGGGCAGCGGATCATGGGTTACGGGCAGCGGGATTTTACCCGTGGCCGAACTATTGCCATCACCATCGGTGAACCCATGCTGCCAACCCGTGGGGAAGATGCTGAAGCCATCAGCACCGACCTTGCCGATCGACTTCGGACGCTGCTGGACGCGACGATCGACCGGTATCCGGTGCCGACCCCTGCTGAGCTTGCAGATCCTCGTGGCGCTTGGTGGCTGCCTAAGCGGCGGGGCGGGACAGCCCCAACCCTGGAAGAGGCTGAGGCCATTGACGCAGAACGGCGTGCCCAACGCGACACAACTACATAGGGGCAGTTTTCGGACCCAGGGACATTTTTTCGCCGTCGCAATTCGGCGCCCTTAGTTTGGACTCCAGTTGAGGTATTTCAGCAGGATGAATCGGACATATCGCTTGTCGGACTGACTGATTGTCAGCAGATCAGATGTTACGGGCGTGTCTTGATATAACTCATGTCCGGTTTTGGCAGGATGCGGCTATGTCGTTGGACCTTCATGCGGTGGCATCCCTCTCCCCGGTCTCAGTGGTGGATTCCCTTTGCCAGGCCATTCGAGACGCGGTGCTCGCTGGTCACCTGGCGCCCGGTACTGCCCTCGGCGAGGGTGCTGTGGCGCAGGCCTATGGGGTCTCCCGGCTTTCTGCCCGCGAAGCGCTCGGGCTGCTGGTGGCCTCCGGCCTGTTGGTGCGAGAGCGCAACCGCAGCGCCGTTCTGCCCGTGCTGTCGGCTGATGACCGTGCCGGGCTCCTGGATGCTCGCCTGGCGGTGGAGTCTGCTGCCGTACGCAGTCGGCATCTCGACGGGGCCGTCCTTGACCGCCTCCAAGCGTCAACGGCACGGCTACGGGCGATGGCCGACCATGCTGACGAGCGCATGGTCTGGCGGGCTGAACTTGCCTTCCACCGCGATCTCGTCGCGGCTTCGGCCAATCCCTGGCTGATCCGGGCATACGGGCCCATCGAAGCTGGGATGGTCGCCGCCCAATTGGAGGGCTCGGGCCACGATTCGGGCCTGCGACTCGCCGTGCAGCACGGCCGAATCCTGCGGGCCCTGCGCGAGGGCGATCGTGACCTAGCCGCTCGGGAACTGGCCGAGCACCTGGTGGCCGCTGACGGACGCCCGGAACGAGTCGAGGGCGACCGTCTGCTTGACGAGCAAGACATTGACACTAGCGTCCCGGCCGCCCATCAAGCCAGCCCGCAGGCGGCTCGGCAGAGTATGGATGCGGCTCTGCGCCTATCCTCTGGGTCGTGAGCAGCGGCAAGGGGGCCAGCCAGGGCAACCTTCGAACGCCGATGTGGTTCGAGCGGCGATGGGTGCGGGCACTTTGCGGTGTCGTTGGCGTCGGCTTGTTGCTGTTTTCCGTGCCGGGGCCGTTGACGCTGACGTTCCTGTCAGTCAGTTCGCTGGGTTGTCTGCCGGGAACGGCCTGCCAGTCATGGTCCGCGATCACCCTGCCCTTGGGCGGAATCTGTGTCGTCCTGGCTATCGCCGGTGGGTTGGTCGGCGTCATCCAGGCTGCTCGCCCCCGCCGCGGCCTGGTGATCGCGCAGATCGCGCTGACTGCTGGGACGGCGCTGACCATGTTGGGACTGCTGTTCGCGGCTCAGGCGGCCAGTGCCGGAAGTGCGCAGGTGGCGTCGGCGCAGCGGACCGCTGATGCTGTGGTCGTCGCAGGTGACGCAGCATTGCGGGAGGCTCTGGGCTTTCACCCGATATGGGAGACCGATCCCCAGGGTCGGGTTTCGGGCACCGGGCCAGACCAGCAGTTCGTGGCCTGCGATTTGGGCAGTGATGTTGGCTACCGAGCCTCAGTTGGCTACGCCTTGAGTGGGTTGGACCAGAATCAAACAGCGACTCTGAGCGCGTTGGCACCCATGGTGCTGCCCGATGGCGCCCAGGCTGAGGTGTCCCTCACGCAGGGAAGCGATGGCTCGGTTGTCTGGCAGGTGCTCAGCGACTGTCAGCCACTGCCCGTGGGGTGAGCTCCACTTCGGCTGGTGGCTCGAGGGATCGCTGGGAGGCCACGCCCAGGGTCCGCATGCGTCGGGCCTGCGTCAGCGCATTGCGTTCGAAACTGCCCACGAAATCGTTGTAACCGGTGACGGCTTGGGCGAGCCCACGGCGTAGCCCCTCGAGGTGTTCTACGAGCACGGCGAGGCGGTTGAGCATCTCGGCGCCAGCCTGCCGGATCTCTTCGGCATTGTCAGCCATCAGTTTGCGTTCGTAGGCAAAACCAACGGTGCGCAGCAGGGCCAGCATGGTGGTTGGTGTCGCGGGGATGACTCGCTTGTCGAATGCCTGTTCCAGCAGGAGCCCGTCGATGTCCAAGGCGGCAGACAGCAGGGACTCCAGGGGTAGGAACATGACGACGAAATCGGGGCTGTTGGGGGATTCGGAGTAGCCCTTGGCGGCCAGTTCCTTGGCGCGACTCAGCAGGTCGGCAGCATGTTTGCGCAGCGCCTGATCGCGTTGCACGGGGTCGTCGGCCCCGGCAGCCGTCCAATAGGCGTCGAATGGGAACTTGGCGTCGATCAGGATCTCGCCACCGCCGGGCATCCGGATCACCACGTCGGGACGCAACTGGTTGCCGCTCTGCTGCTTGGTGTCCTG
>JAGWVT010000020.1 GCA_018970765.1 Actinomycetales bacterium | reverse complement strand
CCATCAGGATCACCAGGACTGACCCTGCGATAGTACCGATGATGCGCCAGATCGTCGGCATGATGGTTTGCGCAGTCCCGATCGGCGCCATCACCAGTATTACGGCTATCAGGAATGCGCCGCCGAAATTCTCGGGGTGGTCTAGAACCCAAAACGTTCCTACGGTCACGAGAACGGTGATCATCACCGTGTAGATGACCGCCTCCCGCTGCGTGTGCGCCTGAAGTGCTGGGGCTGGTCGTTTGCGCATGAAACGAGGCACTACCAGCGCCGGTATAAGACCTCCCACCAGAAAGATCAACGACATCCAGAGTAAGTACTCCGTGTCGACTCGATCGACCGTCGGGGCCCCAGCCCAGGTCGGCGGGTTGATCAGGGCCCACGAAAGCATCACAGGAACCAGGAGCGCGGACTTGTGCAGTCCGAAGCGCGACATGCGCCCGACCATCATGCACAAAAGTGCCATGACCGCTGCCCCTGACACCGGTGAAAGGCCCGCAACGATTGAGAGCGGTGCGATGAACGCCATGACGATGGCAACGACGATTGCATAATGTCGCCCGCCCGCTGCCGCGGCCGCGATACCGACGATTGCGGGAATTGACGCCCATGCGGCAGCCGATTGCGGCGCACCAGTGAAGCCCCACGTCACGAGCAGCATGACCATGGCAGGGGTCACTGTAAGAAGGACTATCCCGAAGATGAGAATCAAGCGCCGCTGCACCGGCATATTGCCCTCTGGTGGTTTCGCGCCAACCGTGTTCAAATCAGTGGAGGTCACGAGCTCACCCTAGAGACCTGCAATGGGAGATCGCTCTAGCAGCCTTCGAGGCTGCATGCTCCAAACACCATGAGAAGCAGGTACACCTGAAACGCGACTACTCCGGCCATCACAAAGCCGGCAATCACCAACGCAGCGAGGGCTACATCTGCACCGCTCGCCTGAGATACCTTCGCCGCCGAGCGGGCCCGGGCACCCACCACGAGTGAGACCACAGGTAGGGCAATCGCAACACATGCAATCGCGATAACCATCACCACGGTCAGCGCCTTGACCAACCCTGAATTGCTTGGCTCATTGATCACCAAGTCGGAGAAGAGCAGGGCGGTCATTTCTATGAACAGCAGTCCCGGGCAAAGCAGGAAACTCACTAGGGCGAGCACAAGGGCTGTAGTTGGTCGATTCACTTCATCCGCTCTCTATTGCGCACCATCCAAAGCACATTAGTCGGTCCTTTCGAATAAAAGAAGGCCTTTTGAAGGCCATTTCACGAATCCAAAGGGATGTTCGGCCGATGTGCTCGCAGGATCCCAGCAGTCAATAAGCCTCAACAACGAAGGCATCACGGCCCCCAAATTGGGGCGCTTTGCGTGGACTAGCCCCTTGTCGGTGGGGCGTCAGCCAGATTGAATCGTCCAGCCGTTACCCACGTAGACCAACGTGCGGGTGCACACGGGGCCGCCCTTGCCCCCATTAGGCCAGGCGGCCGAAGACAACTTCCAACCACCGGTAAGTCCGGTGTTGTAGGCGAATGGCCTGTCGTTGATGCCGGTGCATGTGTTCCCTTCACCGGCTGGAAGCTCTTGCAGGATAGCCGCAGGAATTTCCGCGTAGTTGTTGTTGGCGGTTGACGATGCCAGTGCCTGCAGGAAGGGGTAACCGCCGTTGATCGCTGGATCGATGCCCCAGATCGTGGACGTGTTGACACCGGCACTGATCGACCAGCCTGAGTAGGTGGAGATTGTCTTCAGTTGTGTCGAGGTTCCATAGGCAATCCCGGATACCGAAGCACCTGTCCCGAGTAGTTGTCCGGCGGAAGGGGTGAGCCCCGATTCTGCGAAGCTGTTGCCGTAGCTACCCCCTGGCCTGCCGATCAGGTCACCCGCCCAGATGGCACTGCCTGAATTCGTCAACGTGACCCGGCCGATGAGGTACTGAATGGACGCCGAGGAATCCGCTTTACCGATCACTCCACCCACCGAGTTGGGTGAGAATCCACCGGGCAGACTGATGGACACTGAGCCGCTCACCCAAACATTCGAAACACTTCCATCGGTGTAGCCGATTGCACCACCAACGAAGTCACTCAAAGTTGCCCCTGAGCAATCGACCGTTCCGGTAGCAGAACTTCGCGACACTGAGCCAAGGGTCTGGCCGACGAGCAATCCCGCATCCAGTGCATCGGCTCCGCAGGTCATGGTCGCATTCACCAAGTTCAGATTCCTGAGAGCACCTGTGCCGCTTTGGTTACTGCCGATGAATCCCAGCTTTTGCGTTCGATGTGAAGCAGTCGACTCTCCTGCGGGATCTATCGACAGGTTTGTGATCGTGTATCCACCACCGTCATAGACCCCTTGGAAGGGTGCCCACCAGGCACCAGCGGCAGGAGCCGTGAATCCAATGCCATGTTTCCACGCGCCGCTCGTGATCGTGATATTCCGTGTTTGCAGGTACGTGCAGTCGTAGTAACCGTGGGTGCTGCCGTCGTAATCACCAGTCGTGTTTGCATCCCGGAGGGCTTGAAGATCCGCTTCCGTTGAAATTTGGTACGGAGAGGCAGTGGTCCCTTGGCCTCCGGAGAAGGAAAGGGTGCCATCGCCGCACGGTGCTGCCGAAGCAGCAGGTGCCCAGGTGGCCATCCCCGACACCACGACAGTAAGGCCAAGGGCGCCGCATGCCAAGCGGTGCATCACGTTCACCGGAGGAGCCTGCTTGGCACTAGAAACGGGGGCAACAACTGCCTGTGGAAACCCCTAGTGAGTCACGCCGCCATTTCGGGGCACCACTAACACATGATGGCGCTGTCCACGATCGTCAATCGTGATGGTGTTGGCGTGGGTCACCATATTCATCCACCTTGTGCCTAGACCAGTGGTCACATCGCCATCAACAATATGGCCATCATCGATAACCAACAGCGATACCTCGTGGGAATCGATCTGTATCGTTGCGGCTATGGACCGCGCGCCACTATGGCGCACTGCATTGGCCACACATTCGTTCACCAGATCGACCAACAAGCTCCATTCCCGTGGATCGAGGTAACCTACGGAGACCTCGACGTGCACCGTGGCAATACCTTCCCAGGCCTGCACTACTTCGTTGAGACTCTCCCTGCCGACACCCTTTGGTTTTGCGAGGCGACTCGTTTGTTCAACATCATCAATAGCTTGGGCTGCACGGCTCAGTGCAGTTCGTGCTCGCCCAGGCTCATCAAGGGCAACCGCCAATTGAAGTTGCAGGGCTGCAGCGGTCAAGGCACTTTGCACAGAGTTGTGTAGGAGCGTGGCCGTGTTTGCATCCAACTCTCGACGCACCAATTCACCTAGGTGACGGTCCCAGTCCGGTTCGGCAAGGCGCGCCCGAAGATCTGCAAGCGTGGCGGCGCGATCGGATTCAACGGTGACAGCGGCAGCGATTCCGAATGTGATGAGGGGCAGCCCAAGTGCAACCGCTAAGGGTGACAACGGTTGGCCAAGACCCAGGACCGTGATCGCCGCACTCGCAGCTGCTGCAGGCAGTACCAGCACCCCGAGGTAACGAATCGTGACCGAGGCCGAGACGGGAAGGGCCGGTCTCTGGCTCACCGCGAGTACGGCGCCGTAGGTGATTGCAATGACGAGTCCAACCAAAGCTCCCTGCCATCGACCATGAAGGACCACCGAGCCCCAACTGAGCAGTAGTACGGCGGCGACAGTCATCGCAGTGACGGGGAGCTTCGCCACGAGACAACGGTTGACGAAGTCCATCCGACGATGGGCAACAGGCGCAACTGGCCAGGGGCTGAACCAAAGGTCGTGACTCAATGGCCGGAGGCGCTCCTCAATGGCCTGCTGGAGCAAGATTGCTGTACGCGCATGATCGTGGCTGCCCTGCTCGACGATGGTGCGCAATTCGGAGGACGTCACCGCAATTCGGGCCGCAGTGGTCTCTGAAGGCCGAAGACTCTGCCGGTCCAGGAGTCGCCCATGAAGTTCGCGCGCGACGAGTGTGGCCAGGAGCTCGTCGACATCGCGGCGATACTGCGCCCTGGCTTCAAGTGCGGCACCAATGACCAGCAGCCAGACCGACATCGTTACCGACGAGGCAAGTGTGCGAATCACTGGATCATGGGCGTGACCGAGCAACACAAGGGTCAATCCACGTACAGCGCCGGCACTCAATACTGTGACAACTACGACGACACGAGGCCTACCTAGCCAGCGCAAGAACCAGCCACCCACGAGCATGACCAGGCCCACCGGGATCTGGGCAGCAGCTCCGATCAACAGCCACCTGGCGAGATCGCCCAGAGAAGTCGGTGCAGGGGCGGCGGCCAATGGTGCGGCCAGTACACCAACCGGGGTGAGTAGCAGCCACGCCGTCGGGCTGAGGCTTCGCCCTGTGGTGCCTGCCTGCCACCACCGACGCCACATCGCTCAGACCAGCTTCCCGGCCAGTTCCAAATATGCGCGCGCCAACCGAACTCGCTGGTTGTGTTCCGGATCGCGAGGCATGTCGAATACCTCGTATAGCCGTGTGATGGTCTGCTCAATGGCACTGATGCTGACACCGCGCTCAGTGGCAATGGCCTGGGTACTGAACCCTGCAGCGAGGGCTCGGAGTACCTGCAGTTGCAGGTCACTGAGTTCTGGGAGCGTGTCCTGCAGCCACTGTCGTTGCCGCAACGGTTCCCGGACTACGGCGGTGATGACTTGCCGTAGTTGGAGAACGTCGCTGACATCACCCTTCGCCAGGTAGCTCGTTCCGGTCGGCGGCGCGATGCTCCCGGGCGCAACCAGCCGGGGATCTCGATATGTCGATAGCACCACCAGTCCTAGGTCTGGCTGTTGCAAACGGAGGGCGTGGGCGAGATCGATGCCCGTTGGACCAGGTCCCAGATCCAGGTCAAGTAATGCAACCTGTGCTGAGCTCGTGGCCTGAAGGGCGAGCGCATCGCGCGCCGACGTTGCACGAGCAACCACCTCTAGGCGCAGGTACTCCAGCGTCGCGCAAAGCGTCGTCAGCGCGAAGGGGTCGTCGTCCACCACCAGGATGCGACAGCCGATCACTGGCAGAGGGTGCCACGGGCCATCGCGCGACCATAGGGCGGCCTGGGGCTTTCCCCAGAACTGGGAAGCTAGGAAGGGTCACGTCGTGACTATGACGGAGCCTGGTTGGATCGCGCGGACGGAGTAGAACTCGAATCCCGGTCATCACCAGCGGCGCCGGTGCGGTCGAAGTCACCCACTGGAACCTTGGCAGGCCAGCGGATGAGGACAATGATCGCCACTAGGAGCACCACGATGCCGGCGACGGTTTCCAGTGCCTGCAAGGTTGATCCCTGGGCGAACTCCAAAATGCTGCCCCCGATTTCCTGGATCAAGATGAAGGCTGCCATCGCGAGAACGAAATAGCCGAATGCCTTGCGCAGCCGGTCAGGATGAATGCGCCCGGAGAGTACGGCTCCCATGAACGAGCCAACGATGGCAAATGCCGTGACCGTCAACGTCACCGGCCAGTTGAATTCAGTCGAGGGATTGATCGAAACCAGAGTCGGCCCACCGAAGTCCAGGATGTAACCGAGAAAGCCGGCAGTGGACTTCATCATGACAACCAACAGCGAGGTGCCCACGGCCATCTGCATCGGTAGGCCACCCAGCAATACCAGCGCAGGTACCACCAGGAAGCCACCACCAGCACCGACCAAGCCGGTCACCAGGCCCACGACGAAACCATCCAAAAGTATGCGAAATATCGGCAACCCCTTGTGGGCCTGTCCGGTCACCTGCTTGCGGCCACGAACCATGGCGATAGCGGTAGCGGCCATCATCACAGCAAACGCCGCTAACAACACCGATGCCGGCAGGCGCGAACCGATCTGCCCGCCAGTGAACGCACCGACCATGCCGGCCCCACCGAAGATCAGGCCGGTCTTCCACCTGACGCGCTTCGCCCGTGCGTGATGGATGAGGCCGAATGCTGACGTCACCGCGACCACGAACAAACTTGCCGCGATGGCCTGCTTTGGATCAAAGCCCATCACGTAAATCAGGAGCGGAGTAGTAAGAATCGAACCACCGCCACCCAGCAGCCCTACGGCCGTACCTATAAAGATCGCCAAGAAGGCCGCAAGCCCCAACATCTTAGGAATCTCCGATCAGTCGATTACGACTGTTCGTTGTCGACGTAATAGGCCTTGACCTGAGGCATGACCGGCCTCATCATGAATTCCGGTCGGCGCAAGCCCCGCGCACTGGGACCGGGCTTGGTCATCGCGAGCCACTTCGCGTAGACCTGACGAGACTTCTTGGTATCGACGACTACGTCGCCGTACTTGTCTTCCTCCCGAGCCCGCTCAATGACGACCTTCTGGTGCCAGCAGTGCATGCCGGACCACGGATCCGGGTGCACTGGAAAAGCGAGGTTCTGGTGCACGCCTGGGTCTTCCCAGGTAATGCGCATGGAATCGTCATCGCCACTGGCAAACGGGCGAACACCTTCCTTATAGCGCAGGCGCCAACGCCCGTCGTCAAGTTGCCCAACGTCTACCTTGCCGGAAACCCAGCGACTGCCCGCGTCGTCCGTGGTACGCCACCGACCCATGTGGTGTGACATCGCCAGCACGCCAGGCTTGATGCCTTCGGTCACCCATACTCGAGCCACGAAGTATCCGATTTCCGTGTTCATCCGCACCATGTCACCGGTCGTGAAGCCAAGTCGCTCTGCATCCAGGGTGTTGATCCAGACTGGGTGCTTGTTGCTGATCTCGTTGAGGTACTTGGCGTTACCCGAACGGGTATGAATAAGGGTAGGCAACCGGAACGTTGGTACCAGCGCCATCTCGCCTTGGTCGGGATCGAGTGTGCGGTGGTGCACATGACTTTCGATGTAGCAAGGGGTGGCAAGTTCACGCCACCCAAACTCTGCCATTGACGGGGAGAACAGCTCGAGCTTGCGTGACGGCGTCAACCAGCCAGCGACCTCAGAGCCGTCCTCCAGGCGAATACCGACTGCCCCGGCTTCGCCAACCAGGGGCTTTTGAGTTTCCGGTGTGATCGGCTTGCGCAGCACGCCGTTCCCATCGGGCACAGCACCAGCACGCTCTGCCTCAGTCAGGGGCCGCTCATCCTGGCGGTACAGGCCATTGGCGATCTCGACCGCACCGTACTTGCGCATGTATTCCATCGGGGTAAGGCCTTCTTTGGCGGCCTTGTCCGGAAGTCCAGGAACGTTGTTGTCGAAAACGTACCCGTAGTAATCGTCGACAGTCATTCGCTCACCGGGGCGGCCAGGAGCCTCGAAGAACTGCCGAATACCTAGTGATCCGTCCGGGTCGATGCGCCAGGAGAGTTCAAACCAGAATTCGTTCTCCTCCCAGACTTCTCCTGGGTTGGTATCACGTGTGTCGCCAACCTTCTCGCCCATCTTCTCCATGGCCACACGCATGACCGGCTGACGAAAGCCCAGCCAGCGGCCGGCATACTGCTCGTACGAATGCGTGTCGTGCCGTTCCGTGCTGTGCCCGAAGGGCAGCACGTAATCGGCCCAGATAGCCGTTTCATTCCACGTGGGTGTCATGGCGACATGGCACCCAACGAGGCTTTCATCCGAAAGCGCTTCGATCCAACTGAAGCCATCCGGGTTCGTCCACACCGGGTTGTAGACCCGGGAGAAATACACCTCGAGCTTCCCACGCCCCTCAAGTAGGAAGTGCGGCAGGAGTATTGACAGTTCATTGGTGGACATCGGGTATTCAGCTGGCCACAGGAGTTCATTCCAAGAGTCGTGGCCGCCAGGCATGTTCGGACCGTGGGGGATGAACTTGTTCCACCCGTTAGGGCTCGTGCCACCCTCGGAACCAATACTCCCGGTGAGCACCGTGAGGAAGAACAAAGCACGAGCAACAGCCCACCCGCCGTAGTTACCCGCGCTGGCGGCCCGCCAGGTGTGCGCAGCGAGACGACCCTCGCATCTGGAAACGATCTGGGCTACTCGCTCGATCTGCTCCGCTGGCACCCGGCACTCCTGTGCGGCGAAATCGAACGTATAGCGCTCGTAGTCCGCGGTCAGAGCTCGCTTGAAGGCCTCGAAATCGTCTGCACTGTGGTCTGGATGCAGTTCCTGCATGTAGGTCTGCCAGTTGACCCAGCGCTTGATGTAGTCCCAGGCAACGTTGCCGGTGCGCAGTAGGTATGAGGCGATGGCTAGCAGGAGTGCGGCCTCGGTACCGGGCCACGGGGAGACCCACTCATCTGCATGCGATGCCGTATTTGAAAGGCGCGGGTCGACAACGATCAGGTTGGCCTTCCCGTGCACCTTCGCATCCATAATGCGCTGGGCATGCGGATTGAAGTAGTGCCCAGATTCTAGGTGCGCTGAAAGCAGCAGGATCACCTTGGCGTTGGCATGATCCGGTGAAGGACGGTCGTACCCGCCCCAAACCGAGTAGCCAAAGCGCGCTCCTGCCGAGCAAATATTTGTATGGGTGTTGTTACCGTCGATGCCCCATGCGAGAAGCACGCGCTCGATAAAGCCGTCCTCACCATGGCGACCGACGTGGTACATGACTTCGGTGCGACGATCCTCGATGATCGCCTTGCGAATCCGCGCACCAATGTCGTCAAGTGCATCGTCCCAGGAGACTCGCTCGAACTGAGCTTCACCACGCTTGCCTACCCGCTTCAGCGGGTAAAGGATCCGCTCTGGGTCAGTGGTCTGATTGATGGTGGCCGGCCCCTTGGCACAATTGCGTCCCCGTGACCCCGGGTGCGCCGGGTTGCCTTCGATCTTGACTACCTCTTTTGTCTCCTTGTCAACGTAGGCAAGAAGTCCGCAGGCGGATTCGCAGTTGAAGCAGGTAGTCGGCACCAGCATGTAGTGCCTTTCAACCTTGCGAGGATGCGCCTTCGCGTCGTACATGACGAAGTCATCCCAAGAGGAGACCGGCGGATAGTTCGAGACGGTCTCTCGGACGCGCAGGCCGTAGTGCTCAGGGCGATCTGCGTCAACCGGTGCGGCAGCCGGCATGGTCCGTGGTGCCCTGCGATCTGGTGATGCCATGTCTCATGCTCCTTTGGAATCTCAGGGTCAATCAGGACAGGGGCGGATCTTGGCCCGCTCGGACGAACACCTGCTCGTGCACCAGCAGAACTACCTGCACGAGGATGCCGGCCAAAGCTGCGTAGAGCACCACACCCGTCAAAATCGTGCCGAGCGCCAAGGCAGCAGCGACGAGGCCTAGGCCAATCGACCCAACCCAGAAACGCAGTGCATATCGACCCGAGGTCACCGCATGCGCGGCTACCTCAGCATTTCGCGTTGGGTGCTTTCCGCCAAACTCGACAGCGGTGATCAACAGATGCGCTGCGGTTCCGATGAGCAGCGCCCAGGTAAGCCAGGTGATGACCTGGGTATCGGCCTGCAGTGCCAGTGCCACCAGGAGCAGCACACCGCCACCCGCCATGACTGCTTGGGCAATGAGGTGCCAGAACAGAACTGGCGATTGCCACAGGTCGCGACCCTCGGCTTGACCGAAGAGAAAGGCGGTGTAGCCAGCGGTCATCACGGCTGCCGGTACACCGATCCACGCCAACGCCGTCATAGGCCACGCTGGGATCGTCACGCCAAGGAGTCCGCCGACACCGAGCAGGAACCACAGGCCACCAACTCCGGCAGAGAGTCCTAGGAATACGCCACCTATGGCCAGCCATGATCTGCGGTTGATCTTGCGCGGATCCAGCAGGAACCAGAACCGCTCCGGACGCTTGAGATCCCAGACCAGCAGCACGGCCGTCAAAATCAAGAAGAGTTCGTTGATGAACGGGGCCGCGGTGGTGACGAGCGGTCCGCGATCGCCGACGAGCAAATACAGCAGGGCTCCGAGAAGCAGTGCGCCCGAGGCGATCGACTTGGTCCACAGGTAGGTCCAGACCCGCCAACCCCAGGGTCGCGCATGAGCGGTGTTGTAGGTCAACCGTGCCTGCGAAGCCGGATCCCCAGGCAGATCGCCGGCCGTCTCCAGGCGCAGCGGGTCAGCATCCGCCCATAGATAGGTGCCGCGAACCGGGGCAGCCAGCGGGTCGAGGACCGTTGAATCCGCACCGACGTAGTAGACGTTTGGGCGTGTTCCCTGCTCCGGGGTACGCACGTTGACCGGGGTAATGCTCAGCATTCGACTGATGCCACTGGTTGGGTCGTCGATGTCCCCCATCCAGATTGATTGGGTGGGGCAAACCTGCACGCAGGCCGGCTCCAAGCCGGCATCAATCCGATGGGCGCAGAAATTGCACTTCGCCGCGGTATGAGTCTCGTCGTCTATATATATGGCGTCGTAGGGGCAGGCCTGCATACACATCTTGCAGCCAATGCACCGGGAGTTGTCAAAGTCGACAATGCCATCGTCACGGATAAAGAGGGCCTGGGTTGGGCATCCGGTGACGCACGGAGCATCGGTGCAGTGGTTGCACCGCATGATGCCCATCTCACGAGTCGTATCGGGATACTGACCCTTTTCTACATATTTGACCCAGGTTCGAAACTGACCGACGGGAATGGCATGTTCGGTCTTGCAGGCAACGGTGCACGCGTGGCAGCCGATGCAGGTCCGCTGGTCAATTGCGAATCCATATCTCACAGGTCTACTTCTTCCTGAAGACGAACGACAAGGCCTCGCTTACCGCTGAGGGCTCCCGTTCATCGTTCGTGGATGAGCCAAGGACGTTACCCATCCAATCACGCATTTGCCCTACCGATAAGGGAGACAGAAATCAGCCAAACGAAATCGCTGCGATTTTCCGGTTAATGGACCATTGACCGGTTGTGTGGCACAGTGGGAATGTGGCAGGAAACAGTTTCATGAGGCTGAGCCCAATGCGCCGGGCAATCGGACTGGTCCTGATGTTCATCGGCGTCAGTTGGGCGATGCTTGGTGGCGGGCTCATCCAGGGCAGTGTCATGTCGGGTCAGACAATCTGGGTCTTCGTCGGTGGTGCGCTGGCCATCGGCGGGCTCGCGGTTCTCACTGTGCGAACGGGCAGCGCCAAGCAGGATTGATGACGCACTAACTTGATGAGGTACTAGGCAGCGTCGAACGGCACCACCGAAGCATCGTCGATCAACATCAGTGCATCGGCGAGTTGATCGTCAGCCTGCGCACGCAGGGGGTCTTGCGCGTCGAAGAGATTGACTGTTTCATCCGGGTCGATCGCGAGGTTGTAAAGCTCCCCCTCATCGGTACCGGCATATCGGCTGATACGAAACTCGTCGGTGATGAGTGTGCGAATCCGAACAGGGCCAGGCAGACCATCGATGCCGTAAGGCTGATCCTCCTCAATCAAGACTGACTTTCGCCATGGCACCTGCTGGTTCAGCATCAAGGGGACCAACGATGCGCCCTGGGATGCTGAAAGTTCTTCAGTGCCAGCCAAGGCGAGCAACGTTGGGGCGATGTCTGCGCTGCTGACCAGCTCACGGTGCACCCCGGACCCGTCGACCGATCCGCTGATGATCAAGGGGACGCGAATCGCACCGCGGTAGTGCGTGAAGTGCTTGAGAATCAAACCGTGATCACCGAACACATCGCCGTGATCGGAGGTAAGCAGGACAACCGTCTCATCCTGCAGGTTGTTACGCGCGACAGCATCGAGTATGCGCCCCACCGAATCATCGATGAACTCAATCGAGCCCAATTCCACCGCTAACGCATGACGGAACTGCTCCTCGGTAGGTGCCCACAACATCATTGGATCAATATCGGGCTCACCACGTCGGGCAGCGATTCGCCGTAGGTGCGCCGGTGAGCGGGCATGATCCTGCTCGAATGACGCCGGAACCGGCATCGCAGCCGGATCATGGCGTGCGTAGTACTCGGCCGGCGGGGCAAATGGGTGATGCGGATCGGGGTATGACACGTACAGCAACAGGTCAATGTCTGGGTCTGCGCCATCCAGGCGCCGAATGGCTTCGTCGGTGACATACGTCGTGGGATGGAGCTCAGTAGGTGCGGCCGACACATAGACCTGACCTGCCCAACCACCGAATGTCTCTAGGGCATTGGCCTGCCCGGCCTGTGCAAGCGGATCGAATCCGCGGTCCCGAGCCCAGCGCAGGTAGTTCCCGGACACGCGATCACCGTGTCCACAGACGATTGACACGTCATCAAAACCGTAATAGTCAGGCGGCAGGGTGACGTCACCGTCGGCATGGCGCTGAAAGTCCTCCCACGATTCGAAACTTTCACCGAATGGGCCTTCAACGGCCCGTTTCCACAAAGCAGGCATGGCGGCCCGTATCTGATCGAGCTGATAGTCCTCGTACGGATAGCCCATGGGTTGCAGGTGCAATTTGCCAATTGCCGAGGTCTGCCAACCCTGTCGCCGGAGTACTCGGGGGAAGGTTGCTGTCTCAGGATGCAAGGGGATGCCGTTGGTGCGCAGGCCGTGGGCAGAAGGCCAGCGTCCCGTCATGATCGTGGCACGATTCGGCATGCAGACCGGATTCGCCGCAAAGGCACGACTGAACACATGCCCCTGTGCGGCAAGGCGGTCGATATTGGGCGTGCGAACAGGGACACGCCCCTCAAAACCCAGGTGATCCGCTCGCAACTGGTCGGCGACGATTACCAAAATTACGCTCACGCCAACCTCCCAAGTTCTCCGTGCACCACATCTCCGTCAATAAGCACAGTGTCCACCTGCGCATCCAGCACGGCTTGCGGGTCGGCCCAATCGACCGTTCGATCTAGAATCACAAGGTCTGCGGCCATACCGGCTGCGATGCACCCACGCCAGGACTCTTCGTGACATTGCCAAGCGCCCGCCTGCGTCATTGCCCGGAGTGCCTGGGCAGCGGTCAGCCGTTGCTCATCTGTATACGTCGGCTCATCACGCAGACTGCGATCCATGGCTGCAGCCATCGTCCGCCGCCAGTCGGGTTCGATGACAGGCGCGTCAGACGACAGCGCCAACGCCACGCCATTATCGAGCGCTGACTGCAGTGGCTGCTTGCGCAGATTTCGTTCACGACCGAGGAAAGGCGTCGCTGCACTCCCAACTGCCCAACGTATGCCGGGCTGAGTATTCAGACCCATGCCCAAGTCGGCCAGCCGGCGCAGGTCTTGTGGACGCACCAAATCACCGTGGATGACGTAGTGACGAAGGCTTTGATCAGCGCCGAGGGTTGCAACCGCATCGATGACTGCGCTGATGGTGGCGTCTCCAGTTGCATGGGTACCGACCTGCCAGCCCCTAGTCGCGGCAGCGGTGACAATGGCAGTCAGTTCAGCTACCCGTTCGTCGTCAGTGTTTCCGGCAACAGTCATGTGCCCATGGGAGCAATCGTCGTAGGGCTCAGTCAGCCATGATGTGCGACTTCGCGGGATCCCGTCTGCGAAAACCTTCACCTGATCCACGCTGAGCCGTCCGGCTCTACCAGCGCGAAATGGCGTACCCCACTCGTCTAGGCCCGCGGCCACCTGTTGCGCAGTGGACCCTCCTAGGCCACCAAACAGCAACATGATGTGAGTGCGCAGCAGAAGATCACCGGCCTCATCCATGCCCTGATAGGTACGAACCGCTTCTAGGGTGCCGGTGCCGTCCATCAGAGTTGTGCCTCCGGGACCAAGGCCAGGTTCGGTCACCGAGACGATGCCCCGACTCAACAAGTCAGTTTGTGCTGCCCGCAGCGCCGACAGGCGTTCTGCTCCGGATAACGAAGGCATCGCACTGGTCACCAGGCCGACGGCTGCCTCAAACAACAGACCTGTGGGTTGCCCACCATCATCACGCACGATCACGCCACCAACCGGATCGGGCGTGGCTGCCGTGATCCCCGCACGCGCCAGCGCCGATGAGTTCACCAACGCAGCGTGACCAGAGAAGTCACCCAATAGCGCAGGTCCAAACTCGGTCACGTCATCGATATCTCCGGCGGTGAGTTGACCGTCAACACCCGTCCCTCGAACAGAGGGCAGCCAGCCGTGCCCGCGGTACCAGCCACTGCTTTCCGGCTTCGCCGAGGCCAAAGCAGCACGAAGTCCAACAAGATCATCAACCTGGCCCAGGGGAAGCGCCGTCAGTGCTCGGCCGTACTCATACATATGGAGGTGGGAATCATCAATCCCCGGCAAGACGGATCGGCCCTGAAGATCATGGGTGATGGAGTCAACCTGACTCATCGACAGCACGCCAGCGATGTCGTGGCCAACTATTGCGACGGCGACCAGCGCATCAAACGGGGCTAGGCGCGCGTTGCCGAGCACAACTCGTCTAGGCATAGTCGGGCCACGCTACCGCCGCAGTCCAGCCGATTGACCCAGAATCCGTCAGGTTGGCAATCCGAAGTGCATCAGTCGGGAATGTGTGCGGCGGACCACATTAGATATTGACAATCATTCCGGCACGAACGATTTCTCCGAAACCTCGGAAATCCCCAGGGTATTGACCTATCGTGAGGCTCTTCGGCATGCAAGGTGCCAAGAACCCTGGGAGGACAGACGTGAGCAGTTTCAAGCGCAAGAGCGTCGCGCTCGTCGGAACCATCGGCGTGTTCGCGGCGGCACTAATCGGGGCGAATGCGAGTCCAGCGGCCGCGGCCGAGACGAACATTCGGGTTGGCACCGTAGCCATCAATGCCATGGGACAGGTGCCCTGGGGGCAGTCGTCGGGTGTGTTCAAGAAGAACGGCGTCAACATCTCGGAGATCGTGTTGTTCCCGGCGCCACCGCCCACCCTCGCGGCCCTTGCCGCCGGCAAGATCGACATGGCATACGGACCTTCTATCGCGATCATCAATGCCTTCGCCAACAGCGGGATGGCACTGAAGATCGTGGCGCCGGCTGACGGCTACAAGCGCAGCGAGTTGGCCGCGGCGAAGAAGGATCCGGCGCAGGCCGCCAAGCTCGATGACACCGGCGTGTGTGTGGACCCAGCAAAGGCCATCACCCGCTGGAAAGACCTGGCCGGTAAGACAGTCGCAGTTCCTGCGCGCAAGACGCAGGGTGAGGTGACTATCGCGCAGGCCGTTGTTAAGGACGGTGGCAACCCGGGAACGATCAACTGGGTGACAATGCCGTTCGGCACCATGATTGACAGCGTCAAGAGTGGCAAGGTCGACGCGGCGTTCACCGTGGAACCATTCACCGGTCTTTGCACCGCGAGCGGTCTTAAGAACGTCGGATCGCCTGGCATTCAGTTCTTCGACATCGAGAACGCCATCGGCATGTGGGTTACCACGGCGGACTTCGCCGCCAAGAACCCGCAGGCCGTTTTGGGCTTCCAGAAGTCGATCCGCGAGATCCAGCAGTTCGGCAACACGCCCAAGGGCTGGGACCTGATTCTGCAGTCCGCCAACCCCACCTACACCGAGGTGGACTTGGCAACTGCCCGGAAGGCGAACCCGTCCTACTTCCCGAACACGGTGACCGCACTGGATCTACGCGGCCCGGCTGACAAGATGTTGGCGCTGGGGTACCTGACCAAGCCACTGGATATCAAGGGCCTGCTTTACAAGCAGTACCGCGGCTAGTCTCACCAGCCAAACAACTGCTGTAAGTGGAGGAGTCGCCTTGCCAGGATCGATCCGTCGGATCCCGGCTGGCCTGGTCTCGACTGTTGTCGCACTGCTGGTGTGGCAACTTGTCGGATCGGTCGGCCCCCTGGCAGGCGACTCCTTCGCTACGGCGAGCGAGGCGATTGTTGCCCTAGTCGGGCTCTTCGCTGATCCAGACTTCTGGCTCGCCGTGCTTGAAACTCTGGAAATGGCGATCATCGGGTTCGCTCTCTCCATGGTCATCGCAGTGCCACTCGGGCTGCTCATCGGACTGAGCCGCTTTTCCTACCGCTCCACCAAGTTCACGTTCGACTTCTTCAAAGTTATTCCCCCCATCGTGCTGATCCCTATCGCAATCCTGGTTATCGGCCCGAGCATCACTATGGGTGTGGCCTTGATCGTCTTCGCCAACGTCTTCGCTGTCGCTATTCAGACGGCCTATGGAGTTCGCGATGCTGACCCGGTGCTGCTGGAAACGATGCGCTGCTACCGCATGAACGTGTTTCAGCAGATCCGCTACGCGCGCCTACCCAGTGCCGCGGTGCAACTGGCAATCGCCGCGCGCATTGCCGCAGCAGCCAGCCTCATCGTTGCGGTCGTAGCGGGCCTTGTCGGCGGAGCTCCTGGCCTAGGCAGTCTGCTGTCGCGGTACCAGACAGCTGGAACGGCTGATCGCACCTATGCGGTCGTACTCGTGCTTGGCATTCTGGGCATCCTCACGTCACGACTCATCGTCCGCCTGCAGCGGCGCGTTATCTTCTGGAGCGGTCGATGACGCGAATTTGGCGCTGGTTTATCGCCATCATCATCGGGGGCTGGCTCCCATTACTACTGGTGACTTGGTGGTGGAATGGAAGTGCGGATTCGACGGATCCCTTCTTCCCGCCACTGGCGGATATCTGGGAGCAGTTCAAGTTCAACTGGATCTGGCAGTTCTGGGGCATCCACGTCATGCCAACGCTGGAGAATCTGATCATCGGCTTCCTACTAGCCGCGGCCATCGCCATCCCACTGGGCGTCCTCATCGGATCATCGGCAACCGCCGCGCGCTACGTGGAGCCCGTCGTGGACTTTTTTCGGTCCATTCCACCAGTCGCACTGGTTCCGGCTTTTATTCTGATCCTTGGCCTGGATGCCTCCATGCGTATCTTCTCTATCGCATTCGCCGCGTCCTTCCCAATTCTCCTCAGCACAATCGAGGGAGTGCGTTCAACCAACGTGGTACTGCTCGATACCGCCTCGGTATTCCGACTAACGAGAAGTCAGGTGCTGTGGCGGGTGCGCCTACCCAACGCCATGCCGACCGTCTTTGCCGGTCTGCAGGTGGGCTTCCAGATCGCCTTCATCGTTGCTATCGCGTCTGAGGTTCTCGGCTCCGGATTCGGGATCGGAGCCTTCACTCTGATCGCGACGGATACATTCATGATCCTGGATGCCTGGACCGGCGTAATGCTGCTCGGCATCCTGGGCTACCTGCTCAACATCGTCTTCGACCTCGTTGAGCGCATCAGTTTGCGCTGGTATTTCGGCCAGAAGAAACTCGTCTAGGCGTCGGAGGAAACGTGACAACCCCTGCCATCGCAATACGTGACGTCTACATGGAGTTCCCCACGCCAGATGGGACCAAGCATGTCCTAGACGGCGTCTCTTATGACGTCACTCAAGGCCACTACGTGTCGATAGTCGGGCCATCCGGGGTTGGCAAGACCACCCTGCTGCGCTTGCTCACCGGACTGGCCCAGCCAACTTCTGGAGAAATTCAAGTACAGGGCAAGAAGCTCACGGGCGCTCCCGATGGACTCGCGGTTGTTTTGCAGGACTACACCCGCTCGCTGATGCCTTGGCTCACCGTCGAGCGGAACATTGCGCTGCCGCTGCGCAATGCCAAGTTGAGCAAGTCCGAGGTACGAGATCGCATCAAGGCATCCCTGCAGGAAGTGGGGCTGGAAGGCAGTGAGAAGGCTTACCCCTGGCAGCTCTCGGGCGGCATGCAACAGCGGGTCAGCATCGCGCGGGCCTTGGCGGTGCGCCCCAGAATCCTGGTGATGGATGAACCATTTGCCTCCGTCGACGCCCAGACACGCTTCGACCTAGAGGACCTCGTACTGAAGGTGCGTGCGGACTTCGGTATCACGACACTCATGGTGACCCATGACATTGATGAGGCAACCTACCTGTCTGATGAGGTGGTCGTCCTCTACGGAAAGCCGGCCAAGGTTAGCGACGTCATCGCCGTGGATCTGCCGTTTCCACGTAGCCAAGTCGAAACGCGAAACGACCATCGTTTCTCAGCTCTGCGGACTCGTATCTACGAGAAGGTTCGCGGCCTGAATTAGTCGGGCCCGCTGGGAGGGACACCAATGACTTCACAGGCAAGGCACGCTGAGATTGCGGGAGCCGGGATCGCCGGGCTTGGCCTTGCCTGCCAGCTTGCCGAAGCCGGCTGGACGGTTCGCGTTCATGAACGGGCTTCTGAGGTGCGCGAGTCGGGCGCGGGCATTGCGCTGGGTCAAAATGGCGTAGATGCCATGCGCACAATCGGTGCATTCGATCGTGGCATCTTGGGCGGCAGCAAGGTTCGCTACTGGAACATTGTGGACCAGTGGGGCAGGGTGGTGCAGGAGGAGCACCTTTCAACAGAGTTGTATTCCATTCCTCGCAGTTCACTGCTTCGGGCATTACATGAGCGGGCACTGGCGCTCGGTGTCGATGTTGTGACACGTTCACCCGTGCATGGAGCGCGACCGGGCTGCCTCGTCCTGGCGGACGGCCGTGAACTGCCTGGCGATCTCATCGTCGGTGCAGACGGCACACGTTCGCAGGTGCGTGACTCGCTGCTGAATCATGGCCTACGCGTACGACGCATTGATCTGAAGGTTGCGGGCCTGCGCGCTTGCATGCCTGCGGTGCCCAGTGACCCGAGCGATGCCATGCTCGAATGGTTGTCAGGTCAGCGTCGCGTTGGACTCATCCCACTGGATGGCAAGGACCTCGTCGCCATCTACATGTTCTGCCCGCCACAGGATCGTCCTGGGCGACGGGTACCACTGGATGTGGCCTCGTGGCGAGCTAGTTACCCTCAACTCGAGGGAGTCTTCGAGCGCGTTCCTCCAGATAGCAGTTGGGGTGAAGTGTGGGAGACGCACTGCTCGTCCTGGTCGGTTGGGAATGTCGCCCTGATTGGCGACGCGGCCTTCTCCATGGCCCCGAATCTCGGGCAGGGTGGCTGTACGGCGCTGCAGGCTGCGATATCGATGACGAAATCCCTACAGGCAGCCGCAGCCGTTGAAGAGGGGTTGAAGAGGTGGGAGGCCCAGGAACGTCCGCACGTTGACTACGTCCAACGATGGTCCGGTCGCTACAGCCGCCTTTGCTCGAAGACTCCCGGTCCGTTTTTGCGCGGACGCTCACGTGTGTTCGGCACCTGGGGTCGTTCTAAGCGCCTGAACGACCGCTTTGCGGGTGTCGAGGCGCGTCTCCTTGCATCAGCCTGATGGGTCCGATACCCCAGTCTTGGGCTGAAGCTCTACGGAGTGACCCATCCACACCAATATTCGGTCTCGCTGGTAGCTCCAACCTGCGCTTCCTAGCGCAATGCCGGACCAATGGTGCTCAAGTCGTCCAGGCACAACACGAAGCTGGCGCGGTAGCCATGGCCGCCGGCTGGGCTGAGGCCACCGACAGCGTTGGCATCGCCAGCGTCCATCAGGGTCCTGGTTTTACGAATGCCATCACCGCACTGGTGGATGCACACCGCGGCTGGCTTCCGCTGCTCCTCCTTGCCGGCCACACCGACAACCCACAGCACCATCAACGAATCGACACGCTCGCGCTGTGCGATGCCCTTGGTATCGCGGTCGTGGTGCCACAAACACATCATCCTCGCGAACTAGACGGATTGCTGCTTGATGCTGCGCGCGCCAAATGTCCCATCGTGGTGCTACCACCCGAACCTACGTCGACTCGACCTCACTTTCACGGCCCAACCGCGACAGGCCTGCTTGACTCCTTACCCGAGGAACTTGTTTCACGGGTAAGCGCAGGTCAGCGCCTTGCACTGATTGCCGGTCGGGGTGCGGTGCGCAGCAATGCACTCCAAGCGATCCACCAACTCGCGGACCACATCGATGGCCTATTACTGACCACACTCCCAGCGCATGGGGCATTTGCGGGTAATCCGCGTTATGCCGGGAGCATCGGTGGGTTCGCAACCGCCGGATCCACCTCAGCACTGCAGTCCTGCGATGTCGTCATCACGTTCGGGGCAGCACTTGATGACTGGAGCACCGCCGGGGGTCGGGTCTTCGGACAGGATGCAACCGTGGTGCGCATCGACAATCACGCACCGCACCACAGTGCCAGGTTCACAACGGTATTAATGGATGCCGCCAGTGCTGCCCGTCAGCTCCACAGCAGAACCTCTGTACGATCGACGTCGGAGTGGGCAATATCAGCAGCAGCGCTCGCTAGGCAGGCGCGACCGCGGGTTAAACCTGCACCGGGACTTGATCCACGCCACTTGTTCGACGAATTGAACCGTCTCATACCGCCGCAGCGACGACTGGTACTGGACTCCGGACACTTCATCGCGCTCGCCTCGATGTATCTCACGACGCTTCATGGACCGCACCTCATGTTCGGCCAAGACTTTCAATCTGTGGGTCTGGGGCTCGCCCGGGCCATCGGTGCGGCATGCAGTAGGGACAGCCGCCTAACGGTCGCAGTCATTGGCGATGGCGGTGCCGCGATGTCCCTGCTTGAACTTGCTACCGTCGTCGACATGCGACTGCCGGTAATCGTCATCATCGTCAACGACGCCGCCTATGGCGCTGAGGTTCATGATTTTCAACCATTGGGTGTCGATGTCTCTGTCGCTCAATCACCACTGCGCGATTGGGCCGCAGTCGCCAGTGCCCTCGGTGCTCGCAGCCATCGAGTGCATTCACTCCATGATTTGGAAGCGTTGCAGGACTGGCTCAGCGATCCGCAGGAGCCAATCGTGCTGGACTGCCTCGTCAATCCAGAAGTTGATGCGGTGAGCGTGATGACGCCAGAGGGTGTCGCAGAGTGGTCCTGCGCCGAATAGTCAGTTGTCTTCGCCCGACCTCGGACGCACCAACCACGGCTGCGGGAGCAGATCCTGCGTTGGCATCGCCGGATCAGTGAACCAGGGCGCCGGTGCGATAACTGTCGCCTTGTCACCGGCGAGCCAGGCGGCCCACCAGCTGAAGGAGCTGTTGCTGATCACCAGGGCCTTTGCAGCGGCCATCTGACCGAGCACCTGTTCCGCCGAGCCAATCTGATCGACCACGGTTGCGTCCGGCAGCAGTCTCGCAAGGTGCGCACCGAAATCTGCATCGTCGGAGAACACCCGCACCGGCAGATCGCCTATGTCGCTACGGAGTTCGCGCACGGCGTGCAGGTAGTAGGCCTCCTGGCATACCCCGTGAAATGCCAGTTGCCGCGCACCCAGGTAGTCCCCGAGTCGGGCGTGCACGGCAATGCAGGCCTCGGCGCCCGGTGTTGGTAGGTGTCCATGATCGACAAGGTAGGTGCGTAGATCATCTGCGCGGGCCTGCGAGTAACGCCAGGACTGGAAATAACCGAGCAACCGCGTCTGCGGGTGGACCGAGTCGATCGCTGAGTCGTAGGCGAAGGAACGTTCGCGGAATGAACGCCGTGGCGGATCCGAACATTGCGCAACGTCAGGGGCATCCAGGAGCCAGTCCAACGCGAAAGAGCGCGGCGTTTCGCCACGGCGGCGTCTATGACGCAGACCCAGGGGTACGCCAAGCCGCCGCGCCTGCGTCCATCCGGCCGCGAAGCCGAACAATTGATTGCCCAGCCCACCGGTCAATTCCACGCAAATGCCGGGGAATTTTTGATGCCGCCTTCTCAGATTCATACAGTCCAGCTACCTCGCGCTGCCATCGCGAATCTTCGCCACGGCAGCCTCGATCCTTCGAGCACGAGTCTCCGGGCGCTTGGCCTCCTCAACTGCTCGAACGTGTTCGCGCCTATGCGTGTACGACAGGGCATCAAAGGCTGCCGTTAACTTTGCCTTGCGCAGGGCTGCGGCAAAATCCTCAGGAACATCCACTGTCCGTTCAGTCGTGTCCATCGTGATGTCAACACTGTAGGTGCCGCCAGGTACAAGACCGCCGCTGCGCATCTGCGCGTTCACGACCATCATCCAGGCACCCCGGTAGACGGAGATGCTCGTTTGGTACGTATCACCGCGGTACGTGATTCGAACCGGTACCCGTCCACGGCCCTCACTACCACGCAGCCGATCGACCTGTTCCTGAGTGAAGATGACGGTCGCCGTCGTCTTTCCGGTAGGAATAACTTCCAACGACATGCGCACGCCCAAACCCTAGGTCATCATGATCGCTATGCGAGCACTCCCGCCTCTGCAGCTCAGCCTCATCGCTGCCTGCCTGGTCCTCGTCCTCGTGGTCCCCGTGCCGGCGAGTGCCGATCAGCAACCACCCGCTGATCAGGCTCGCCTCGTGCAGCAGGCGTTACTCACCGCGCCTCAGGCGCGTGCCGCGACAGCCTTCAGCGGGCGCCTGATTGATGACCCGATGGCCGGACGGTCATGTTACGCAGGCTCTGAAGCGTGGACCTGTGATGCCTGGTTCACGACGGATCAGTACACGCGGCCGTATCCGAACGGGGTCGCCATCACTGTGACGTCCGATAGTTCCGCGGCGATACAGGAGGTGGCTCGGCTGGCCAGCTTGGAACCCGATCCAAATCGACCCGGCAGTCGTGTCTTGAGGTCAAGCGCGAACACGCTCATCGTGCTTACCACCGGGTTTGCGGTTGGCATGGACCTGGCTCCTGCTGTCGCTGTGTCCGTCACCAAAGCACAGGGTCGCTACGTGGTGATGGGTAGTTGCCAAGTGCAGCGCAATGAGCTGAAGCTGGCCAAACTGCGCACATGCGCCACCACCCTCCAAGGCGCGCAGGTTGTATCCGTGAAGCGGGTTCTAGATTGACGCAATGACTCGTTTGTGCCCTAAGTTATGAAACTACCGTGACGCAGCCACGGCAGGGGCGCCAACTGAGCCAATGCGAAGACCGATAGGAAACCGAAGAGCGCGGTCCAGGATTGGGTGCTTTGCAGGATGGCGCCGGTGATGAGGGGCCCGAAGGCGGCGAACAGGAACATGACCGAGTAGACCATCGCCGTCAAACGAGTTGCAGCGCTACCGTCCGCCGCGTAGATGCTGATGAGTGACAGGCACAGCGCAAAGCCGCCACTATGTGAGAAGCCCAGCAAGGCCAGCGGAATGATTGGTGAAACGGGTGCATTCACCGCGATGGTTACGAATGCCAACACGGTGATCACAGTCGTGGCCAGCAGGATGCCGCGAGCATCTCGGAGCCGCTGTGCGAGCGGTGGAAACAGCAAGGCACCAAAAACTTGGGCGAAAGCGAACACGGCAAAGAGCAGGCCGCTACTTTCCTGACTCCAGCCGCGATCCTCATAGGACGGGGCCAACCAAGCCACCGACGCGTAGAAGATAAGCGAGTTGACGGCGCAATATCCGGTCAGCGCCCACGCCGGTGGGCTACGCAAGGGCAGTCTCAGTGACACTCGCTGCCTGCGTACCTGCCCAGCCCACGGGCGCTCGACCATTGTCCAGGCCAGCAGGGCGCAGCCGGCTGGCATCGTCCAGACAGCAAGAGCCTCCTGCCAGGAACCGAGGAGATGCTCAAGCGGCACGGTGAAAGCTGCACCGAGCGTGGCTCCGACGAACATCCCGGCAGTCCACATGCCACTGGTCAGGCCTACCCGGTCCGGAAACTGTTCGCGAACAATGGTGGGCATCAAGCCACCAACCATGGCCAGTCCCAACCCGGCCAAGAGCACAGCACCGTGCAGCACACCCGGGACTGCGCCAGCAAGTCGCAGAGCCAGTGAGCAGACCAGCACCATCAGGCCGAGCCACACCACTCGCCGAGTACCAAGTGAGGCGGCCAACCGCGGAACGATGAGAGCGAAAACGCACATGCCAATCACTGGCAGAGTCGTCAAGGCCCCAATGGTGACGGCGTTCCAGCCCATCTGCCCCGCGATATCCACCGTCAACGGTGGGACACTCGTCAGTACCTCGCGCAGGTTCAGTGCGACGAGGGCCAGCGTTGCCACAAGCAGCCATCGCGGTACCGCGCGGATCTCGGCCGACGCCTCCGTGCTGCTGGTCAGCGCACTCCTCACGGACCCTTCAGGCGGAATCGCTGCAACTTGCCGGTGGTTGTCTTCGGTAAGGAGGGAACGAATTCGATGAGCCTGGGATACTTGAATGGCGCAATCGTGCCCTTCACATGATCCTGCAACGTCACAACCATGGCATCGTCCGCGGTGAAGCCATCACGCAGCACCACGAAAGCCTTGATGACACTTCCTCGTTCGCTATCCGGGACACCCACCACCGCGGTCTCAGCCACCGCCGGGTGCAACAGCAGAGCATTCTCCACCTCGGGTGCACCCACGTTGTAACCGCTGGTCACGATCATGTCGTCGGCGCGCGCCTGATAGGTGAAGTAGCCCTGATCATCCTGGACATACACATCACCGGTGAGATTCCAGCCACCCTGCACGTAGGACTTTTGGCGGTCATCAGCTAGGTAGCGACACCCTGTCGGTCCACGAACCGCTAGGCGCCCAGCAGTACCAGCAGGCAGTTCGTTGCCGTCCTCATCGAGGATGCATGCCTGATAGCCGGGCACCGGCCGACCCGTTGAGCCAGGCTTAATGTCGTCATCGGCCGCAGAGATAAAGATGTGCAGCAACTCGGTGGCACCGATGCCGTCAATGAGTTTGATCCCGGTTGCCTCGAACCAGGCCTGCCAGGTGGCCAGCGGAAGGGTCTCGCCCGCAGAAACGCATCGACGCAGCGAGGACACATCGTGCTCAGGGAGCAGCGCGAGCATGGCGCGGTAGGCGGTCGGCGCAGTGAACAGACACGTCACGCGATGATCCTGGATTGCCTTGATCAGTACAGGTGGCGCGCCCGCTTCCAGCAGTACTGAGCGTGCTCCCACCCGCATCGGGAAAATCACCAGGCCACCGAGACCAAAGGTGAACCCAAGCGGAGGGCTCCCGCAGAACACGTCGTCAGCGTTGGGTTTGACGACCTGCGCACTGAAGGAATCAGCAATGGCGAGAATGTCACGGTGATTGTGCATCGTGGCCTTGGGCCGACCGGTAGTACCTGAGGTAAACGCCAACATGCTGATGTCGTCCGCCTCAGTATCCACTGCGACATGAGCAGGTGAAGCTGCCTCGACCAGCATTTCCAGACGATCATCGGCATCACCGCCATAAACGAATGTGGTCCCAGTAAATGTGGTGGCCTGCCACTCCTCAGTGAAGCGATGGTCGACGATGGCAATACTCGGCCTACTCATGTCGAGGATCGGCTCAAGTTCCATTGCACGCACCATGGGAATCGTGGTCACCACCACTCCGCCAGCACGCAGCACCGCTAACCAGCAGGCAACCAACCAGGCGTTGTTCGGGCCGCGCAACAGCACACGGCCACCTGGGACCAAGCCAGCGCCCTGCAGCACGTTTGCGATCCGACCGACTCGATCGGCAAGTTCCCCGTATGTCCAGGTGGCGTCCGCCGCGATGAATGCGGTGCGGTCCGGGCCATGCTCGCTGATGGTGTGATCGAGCAGGGCCACCGCAGCATTGATCCGTGGTGGGTAGACCACGCCCGGAATCTCCAGGAAAACCGGCTGCTGCTCCTTCGGCGGCAGGTTGTCGTGCGCGAAGGTATCGACATGAGCGGTCATGCCTTCATGCTGCCATGTTTACGCATCGTGCAGGCCCGAAGTGCCCTGAATGAGGCTCTGAATAAAGGTCTACGAATACAGGCGAGCCTTGCCGATGCGCTCCAGGGCTACCTCGGCGCTCCATGGCAACATCAAGGCTCCAAGGCGAGAGTCGCGATACATGCGCTCCAGCGGCAGGTGCTTGAGCATCGATTGTCCACCACAAACACGAACCGCTGTGCGTGCTACCTCATTGGCGTTTTCCATCACGGTGTAGACCGCCGCCCAGGCGGTCACCATCTGGTCCTCGGTTGGATCGAGTTCAGCGTGGTCAACGGCGCTGTAAAGCATGGCGCGGCTCTGCTCGTACTTAATCTGCATCTCGGCCCAGCCGTACTGCTTGATTGGGTTATCGCGACGAGCCGTTCCTTTGGCGGCACCGGCAAGATCGCCCCGAAGGTAACTCTGCGTGAAGTCCAGAATGCCGCGGGTCAGGCCAAGATAAGACGGCGCGAGCGACATGAACAGATATGGATAGCGGTTTGCTGCTTGGTCGTACATGCCGCCCGGCATGATCTCGTCGTCGAATGGGACGAACGCCTCCTTCAACAGCAGCGTGCGCGACACAGTCCCCCGCATACCCAGCGGATCCCAGTCATCGACGATCTCCGCGCCAGGCCCATCCGCGCGCACCGAGAGCAGTCGTAGGAAATCCTCACCCGGAACCTGGCAGGTGACGTTGTAGCGATTGGCGGCTCCCGAAAGGGAAGCGAAGATCTTGCGGCCCGTGACTAGGTAGCCACCCTCGGTGACTTCAGCCTTGGTTGCCACACCTGCCAGGGCACCCGGGTTGAGTCCTTCACTGAACGGCTGGGAGTGAATCGTCCCGTCTTGGACAACGCTGCGGAACATCGCGCCACGGCGACGCTCATGGGTTTCCCGCTGTTCAGGCGTCATGTCGAGTAGGTCGCTCACCTCACCCGCCCACAGCATGGTGGCGTTGTGCATGTTGAACGTCAGAGCGGTTGCACCGCAGTACCGACCGATTTCCTCTGACACCCGCATGTAATCGGCATACGAGGCACCAAGCCCGCCGTACTCAGTTGGCACGCACAGTGCCAGGAAACCGGCATCGCGCAGATCGGCATAGTTTGCGAAGGGGAACACCGCCTCGCGATCGACGGTGAACGCCCGCTCGGCGAACGTGGGCCCGAGCGCGCGGATCTGCGCGACAAGCGCTTCGCGGTCAGCCGGTGCCTTTCGGGCGGGGGCAGCTGCCTGCCCGGTCTGTGCGGTTTGTCCCTCATGCGGGGCAACAGTCACGGTCATGGCCCGATGCTAGGGATTCAGGCTCGTTTGTCAACACCGTTGACAAAAAAGATCCTGGCCCCTAGCGTCCCGCCATGCTGGATGTGGATGCCGTCCCAACCGCCTGGCGGGAAGCCGGCGATGGCGCCCAGGTCGCACTCTTCCTCCATGGCCTTGGTGGCAGCCGCATTGCGTGGGAACCACAGTTGCGGGCGCTATCGAAGGTCAGGCGGGTCGTGGCCTGGGACTGCCCTGGCTACGGAGCATCGCAGCCGGTCGTTGAGCCAACGTTTGCGGCGTACGCCAACGCCGCCGCGGATCTGATTGACCGCATCTGCCCGGATGAACCGGTGGACCTAGTTGGCATGTCATTCGGCGGGATGATTGCCCAAGTCACCGCCGCAAAGATGGGGGATCGCATTCGATCCTTGACGCTGCTGTGCACAAGTCCAAAGTTCGGCCTGGACGGCACTGATCCGGATGAATGGCGCAATGCACGCCTGTCAGCCATTGAGTCCGGCGGCTCACCGGCCGCCGCGGCACCGGCCATCATCGCTTCGCTCATTGCCCCCGGACATGAATCCGTCATCCCCGAAGCTGTCGCGGCGATGGAGCGCGTGCCGGATGCCGGGCTGATGGACGCAATGCGCACCATCGTGCATCACGACACCCGCGCGATACTGCCCACACTGACCGTGCCTCTGCTCGTCCTGGTTGGCGGCCTGGACGAGGAGACGCCGCCCGCGTATGGTCAGGCGATCGTGGATCTGGCGACGAGTTCACCCAACGCTCGTCTGATCATCATTGAAGGCGCCGGGCACGTGCTGAATCTGGAAGCAGTCGACGCGGTCAATGCTGCGATAGGCGAGCACTGGATGTCTGCTCAGTAGTACCAAAAACACGCAGAGATAGGGGACCGACATGGCCTGGACCAATGCCGGCACAGAATGGCGCTGGATCGCTCGGTTTGCCGAGCAGTTTCGGTTGTGTGGTCTGGGTCCCGGGGACGAGTGCGTCGTGCTCTCAGAGAGCTCCAGTCGCGCCGATCTAGTGTCTACCGCACTCCTGGCCGCCGAATCGATTGGCGCCAAGCCGTTCCAGGTCGTGATGCGCACACCAGCGAACGACCAGCCGGTAGCCCTGCGATCAACCGGCACTGCCCTGTGCCTGCGAGGAAATGGTGCAGCCGTCGCCGCAATATCTAGCGTGCCCTTCGTCATCGACATCACGGCCGAGGGGCTGCTGCACTCCCGGGAGCTGCGAGACATCCTGGCGGCCGGTTGCGAGGTGTTCATGATTTCTAACGAGCATCCGGAGGCCTTTGAGCGACTCCCGCATGACGAAGACATGGCACGGCGAGTTGGTACGTCATACGACTTCATGACGAAATGTCGGACGATGCGTGCGGTGAGTGAATTCGGCACAGACCTAAGCATCGACCTGGCCGACTCCTTCATGGCCGGGTCGACCGGTGTCACCAACGGGCCAGGGTCCATTGCGCATTGGCCGGGCGGTCTGGTCCTGGCATTTCCCGCCCGTCACCGAGTCAATGGCACGGTAGTGCTCGCACCCGGTGACATGAACCTGACGTTCAAGCATTACGTGCAGTCTCCGATCACCTTGACGATCGAGGATGACTACGTCGTCGACATCAAGGGCGAGGGCTACCAGACCGAGATGCTGCGCAGTTACATGTCGGCATTCGACTCCGATGCCTATGCCACCTCGCACGTGGGCTGGGGCATGAACCCGGCCGCACGTTGGGACTACCTAGAGCTCTATGACAGAAGCCAGCACAACGGCGTCGAGGCGCGCGCATTCGAGGGCAACTTCATGTACAGCACTGGGTCGAATGAAAATGCCGAGCGCTTCAGTGTCTGCCACTTCGACATTCCCATGCGCAACTGTGATGTCTACCTAGACGATCATCGGGTCGTCCATCGTGGGGTGCTGGACGGCGTTGCTGCCAAGGAGGCGAACTAATGGCGAGAGATGCGGCGGCCAGAGACACCGAAACCATGGATGTCGAAACTATCGACATCGTCTTCCCTGATCTGCTCGGGCTCCTGCACGGCAAGACCGTGCCGACGCAGCGCCGAGAGCATCCGACGCATTACGCCATCACGGTGATGGTGCAGGGACTGGATCTTGGGTTCCTTGAGTTGGAGCCCTACTCGACCAGCGTGGGATTTCCGGACATGGAGGCCAGCATCGATGTGGGGTCCACTCGACCCTGGCTGCAGGGACGCCAGCGCGCACTGGCCTGGACGCACTTCGCTGATGGTCGTCCGCTACCGCTGGACTCACGTCGCCAACTGGCAACCATCTGCCAGCGGTGGGCGGCCCTTGGGTACCAGCCGAAGGCCGGCTACGAGATGGAGTTCTTCTTACTCAGTTCCCGTGAGCCGCTAACGAAACTGCCCGTACCCGAGCATCGTGTCTACGGCATTGGTGCCGGTGCGGACCCAACCGGGACGATCGAGGCCATCACGGCCGCCGCACAACTTGCCGATCTGCGCGTTGAGGGCGTGAATAGCGAGTTCACGCCGAGCCAGGTCGAGGTCTCGTTGGAGTACCAGGATGCCCTGACTGCCGCGGACTGCGCGCTGCTGTTTCGCGAGCTGGCACGTCAGGTCGCCCAACAGCACGGCATTGATGTCACGTTCATGGCGCGACCATTTGCCGATGCGGTGGGCAATGGCATGCACGTGAATCTCTCACTGGCCACACCAGATGGTTCGAATGCTTTCTATGCGCAGGACGATGCCGAAGGCCTGAGCGAGGTGGCTCGCTGGTTCGTCGCCGGATTGCTCCACCATCACGAGGCGCTGGCCGCATTTGCCGCACCGACCGTCAACTCCTACAAGCGACTGACGCCAGGAATGCTCAGCGGCTACTGGGCAAATTGGGGGTGGGATAACCGCCTGGCCACCATACGAATTCCCGGCCAACGCGGCCCTTCGACCAGAGTCGAGCACCGAATGGGGGACGGCAGCGCGTCACCGCACCTGCTCACTGCAGCGCTGCTGGCTGCGGGCTTACATGGTGTCCAGGAGCGTATGGCGCTGGCCGACCCACAGATTGGTGACGCGGACAGCGCACCGAACACGGACCGCCATGCGCCAACCAGCCTGCCCGATGCACTTGCCGCATTGCAGGCTGATCAGGAGCTGTGCGCCTTCTTTGAGCCTGACCTCATCGCGGTCTACACCGAACTGAAGAGTCGCGAGTGTGAGCGGTGGGCGCAGGCGGTCACCGATTGGGAGCAACGCGAATACTCGCGTGTCTACTAGAACCCGTGTCTACTCAGGCGCCGACCGCTGCGACGCGTTGACGTGTAATGGCCACCCGTAAGGCAGACCACAGACCGACCCGCGGTCGACCACCAAAGTTGAGTCGTGACGTCATCTGCGATGCGGCGTTGTCCATGCTGGCCGAACAGTCCGCCGCATCACTGAGTCTGCGCGACCTTGGTGAGTTTCTCGGCGTGGATCCCACGGCTGTCTATCGACACTTCGCGGATAAGGACGACCTGCTACGCGAGGTTGGTGACCGCGCCCTCGCACCGGCGATCCGCGGTCTGGTGCCAACGGATGACCCGGGCGAAGACCTCGCTCGGCTCTGCCTAGCTCTGCGACGCACCTTGCTACGTAATCCTGTGGCATTGAACCTCACCTCAATCGGACCCACTCGGCACCGCAATGAACTGCGCATCACTGAAGTCATGCTTGACGCGTTCCTTCGAGCCGGCCTCAGCGAGGATGACGCGGTCATTGGCTATCACGTACTCATTGAGTACACCCTCGGTTCAGCACTGCTGGATGCACCACTGGCCGCGCAAGGCAGTGCACGTACGCAGACCTACCGCCAATGGCGATCGGACTACGCGGCCTTGGCACCTGCCGATTACCCGGCTTCAGTTCGCGTTGCCAAGCGGCTCTACCCCCCAAGTGATCAGGTGTTCCAGGTTGGTCTACGCACGCTCATCGATGGACTGACCACCTAGATCAGTACCCGCGCAACTGACTCGTGTGGCTAACCATGACAAGGGCAGGCACGCCGCACTGCGGCTGAATTACGCTCCAGCCATGGCCGCGCTCACGATCCCAGTCATCGACGTCAGTGGCCTGCAGGGCACTGTTGAGCAGCGTCTCAGTATTGGGCAGTCGATTGTCGATGCCTACCGATCCTGGGGATTCGGCTATGTGATCGGACACCCGATCCCGCCAGCATTGATCGCCGATGTATTCGCGCAGTCACGTGCCTTCCACGCACTGCCACTAGCCACGAAGATGCAGTTTGCCGTTGGTCGTGATCACCGTGGCTACATCCCGATGAAATCTTCCACCGACGTAGCATCCTCGATCGAAGAGGCGACTAAACCCAACGTCAGCGAATCCTTCATGATCATGCGCGAATTCGCTGCCAACAGCGAACAGGTACGAGACGGTCAGTATCTGGCCGGGCCGAACCGCTGGCCAGCACAGCCAGCCGGATTCCAGTCCACAATGCAGACGTACAACGAGGCCATGTGTGCTTTCGCTGCCGATCTCATTGCCGTGATCGGTGAGAGCCTGGGTGATGAAGGCGTCTTCACACGCTCCTTCGCAAGCCCCACCACATGGCTGCGTCTGCTGCACTATCCGCCACAAGATCCGCAGGCGCCAAGCGATGAGTACGGGTCCGCACCCCACACCGACTTCGGTGCGATCACCCTGCTTGCCCAAGATGACGTAGGTGGCTTAAGTGTGCGAACTCAAGATGGCGACTGGGTTGATGTCCCGCCGATGGCCAACGCGTTCGTGATGAACGTTGGCGACATGCTGAGCCGGTGGAGTAACGGTCTGTTGAAATCCACCCCGCATCGCGTCACCAATCGCACCGGTCGCGAGCGCTTTTCGGTCCCATTTTTCTTTGATCCCGACGTTCGCACGGTCATTGCACCATTGCCATCCTGCGTCACCGCGGGCAACCCCCCGAAATTCCCGCCCATCCTGTTCGAAGACTTCCTGCGCAGTCAGCTCGAAGCCTCCTACGCCAATCACCAGGCCCCCAGTTCAAACACGAACGACGTCGCGGACCAAGAGTCCTAATGGGGCTGGTCTCGCGACGTCGGCTCCTTGCTGCACTGGCCGCCGTGCCTGCGGCACTCGCCACTGCACCCATGGCACGGGCCACCGCGCAGGCCCTTGAACACAGACCGCGCACTGGTCTTCCCGGCTCCATGCCAGCTCCGGTCGACGCGATCGTTACTCGATGGGACACCGATCCTTGGTCGCGAGGCTCCTACTCGGCGCTGCCCGTTGGCAGCCTGCCCGACCTACGCGAGGTCTTGGCTGAATCCCTGATCGGCGGGAGGTGTGCATTGGCGGGCGAATTCACCAGTGTGGACTACCCAGCCACCACGCACGGCGCACTGCGAAGCGGGCAGCGGGCTGCACGTGCGCTGCTGACAGAACGCCAGCCGCGCACGGCGATTGTCATCGGTGCTGGGATTGCCGGTGCAGCCGCCGCACGAACACTTGTTGATGCCGGGGTTCGCGTCACGGTGCTCGAAGCTCGCGGTCGCATCGGTGGCCGACTGCATGACGATGCCCGCTGGGGGCAACCGGTTGAACTGGGCGCGGCCTGGGTCCACGGCGTGCGAGGTAATCCCGTAGTGCCACTTGCCGAAGCCAGCGGGTTGGCATTGATCCCCTGCGACTACGACGATGACTCAATCCACGCCTTGGATTCTCACCTTCCGTGCGCGCCTGCATCGCGGGCACTCGATCAACTCGACACCCTGATTGGAGGCCTGGAGGAGGGCACCGGACTTCCGCGACGGCAATCAACGCAGGGTTGGCTGCGGGCCCGGGGGTGGGGCCGCACTCCTGTTGACGCCTGGGCCGAGGAAGTGACCATCGTGCAGGAGTACGGGCTCAACGCAGCAATGCTCAGTGCGCGCGCACCAGGTGAAGGCGCCTGGCTGCGTGGTGGCGACGCACTGGTCGCCGGCGGCTACGCACGGACGGTGTCCACCCTGTTGGAAGATGTCGATGTGCGCCTGACGCATCCAGTCCGCGGTGTTCAGGTCGAGGGCGGTGGAGTCGCCATCACGACCACCTCCGAACGCCTCATCAGCGACGTGGTGGTTGTCGCCGTCCCACTTGCGCTACTGCAGGCTGGGTCGCCAATGATCACCCCGATGCCCGCAGCCATTCGTACCGGCATACGCGGGCTTACGACCGGCAACCTCGAGAAGGTCATCCTGCGATTCAACGAGCAATGGTGGCCCGATACCCGCATGCTCGGCGTAGTAGACACCCAGCAGGCAACACCGGCGAGCTTGCGGTGGACTGAATTCGTCTCCATCACAGACCTCGTAGGCATGCCGGTCGTGGTCGCCTTTGCAGGTGGTCAAGCCGCAACATCAAGGCCGACGGACGACGCTGCCTGCGCGGCCGAGGCGTACGCGATGCTCGCCGGTGGCTTCGCCGGGTAGGGCGATCGGATTGCGCTAGGGAAGTCTGGGGTCGACGTGGAACTTCGGGGCTGCCGATGCCCCACGTGGCCGCACCCCGGCAAGGATTGCCCCGATTTCACCTAACCCAACAGTTGCTGCAACTAGTGGTCGCGGGTCAACCGAGCCATCGGCAAATGCCGCGATCGTCTGCATCGTGCCAGGTGACCCACTGAGAATTCCCACCGCAGTCAGGTCCTTGAACACCAGCGCCCGTGAGTCAACCTCACTGTCCGAGCCGGCAAGTCCGACATAGACCACCCTGCGCCCAGGTTCAACCAATTCGACGGCTCGCGCGGGAACATCGCCGCTCGTTGAAGCATTGATGACAGCATCAAACGGCAGGTCCGGCAGCGTCTCCTGCGTCCAAGCCTCAGCGAAACCAAGTGAGCGTGCGAACGTCAAACTGCGCTCCGATCGACCAAGTAGATGCACCTCAACCCCATCGGCACGCGCAAACAGCGCGGCCAGCAGACCGATGGTGCCGGGTCCAACGATCAACACTCGACTACCGGCATGCAGGTTCGCCGCCTGCACGGAACGCCAGGCGTTGCCCGCTGGTTCAACCAGAGCTCCGGCTGTGGCGTCGACGATCTCGGGTAGCGCAAACAGTGATGTCGTTGGCACACAGACCTGCTCGGCTAGCGCACCGTCCTTGCCGCCGCGCACCCCCACCTCTAGGCGCGCATCGCATAGGTGCTGTCTCCCGGATTCACATCGCACACACTTCCGGCAGCCGAGCATGGTGTCTCCGGTGACTCGCTGCCCCAGCCAGCCCTCGTCCTGACTGCTTCCGACGGAGAGCACTGTGCCCATCCACTCATGACCGATTCGCATCGGGTATCGAGCATTCCCGTCATGCAGGAAGGGCATCTCGCCGGTGAAGAACGCGACGTCGGTGCCGCAGACGCCGACTCGCTCTATGCCGACCACCACTTCACCTGGTCCTGCAACCGGAGGGGGAACGTCGGCAACTTCCGCCTGTCCCGGGCCGGTGATCACAAACGCGCGCATCCGCACTCCTTCGCCCCGACCATCAGGCATGGTAGCCACGACCGCGGGGCTGAGGCGCGTTTTCCAGCACAAATCAGACACGGCAAGATGGACGCGTGAGAGTTCTACGGGCTGGCACTCAGGCCCTTTTGGTCATGATCGGCCTAGGTTCAATCGCTATCGCATTTCGAACCGTCTTCGTGTCCGGTATGGGCTGGGATGCCGCATTCGAGTCGTACGCATCTTTGCTGATCCGCCCGATAGATCCGGCGACGACCTCGCTCCAACAGGCCTATGACATCGCGCCCGTGGACTCGGAGTTCTACGGCGTCCTCATCTACCAAGTTGTCGATGGACTTCGCCTGATTCTCTTCCAGGCAGATGAATGGCTGAGCTTTACCTCAACCGAAACGTACCTCTGGATCTTTGCAGTGAACGCGGCATATGCGGTGATTGGCGCAACGGCACTTGCAGCAGCAGTGGGCTACGCCATGAAGTCCCGTTTTCTGGGGCTCTACGTATGGGCATTCGTCCTGGCCACCCCGCTGTTCATCGGCCACGCCAGCATGAACTACAAGGACATGCCCGTTGCCGCAGGCGTCACCATGGTCACTGCAGGCCTCATCTTCGGATGGACCATGAAGCGGCCCGTCGCAGGTTGGTGCGTCACGCTGGCACTCGTTTTTCCCGGTTCACTGATTGCACTTGGTTCACGTGGTGGCGCCATCGTGCTCGTCCTTGCCGTGATCGTCGGCAGCACTGTGATCTGGCTCCTCTCACGGCGATGGGGTGCACTGATACGCGTCACGACCAGTTCCATACTGGCGGTCTTTGTAGCCACCGTGGTGATTCTGTGGTCAAACCCAATCGCCCGTATTGATCCGCTGGCCTGGATTCCAGCGTCAATCGACCGTGCCGGCTCTTACCCTTGGAACGGGCCCATTCGCATGAACGGCGTCGATGTGATCAGCATCGATTTGCCTTGGTGGTACGTGCCGGTCTGGTTGTTGGCTCAGCTCCCACTGCTGACACTTTCCATGGTTTTCGCCACTGTGCTGTTTGCTGGATGGGCCCTCATCAAGTCTCGCCCCGCACTTCCGCGTGCGGACCTCGTGCCTCTCGTTCCACTCCTACTGCAAGCGATCGTTGTGCCGATCGTGATCGTCGCCTCTGGACCAGTTCTGTACGACGGACTGCGCCACGTTCTGTTCATGATCCCGGCCTTGGTTGCGCTGACCGTGATCACGATTCGAGCGCTCATCGGCCTGACGATTACCAGCAGCGGCATCAAGGGAGCTATCCCCTACCTGGTCGCGGCTATCGTGACGCTGGCCTCGTTCGCGGCCGTCGTGCGGTGGTATCCCTACCAATACGCGTTTCTCAATCCCATAGCCGGATGGGATAAGCAACATCGCAACTGGGAAGTGGACTATTGGGGCTTAAGTGGTCGGGAGGGTGTGACGGCACTGCTCGAACAAGGTGCGCCACTGGTCCAGGTCCTCCCCAATGGCGACTCCTCGTCACTGTTCGGTGGAACACGTAGTCGCGAAGTAATTGAGCGTTGGCCGGCGGGGGCGTGGCAGTACGGCATCTACTCCTACATGCGGTGGGAGAACTACCTTCCCGGATTCTGTGAACGGACGATTGAGATCCGACGTGACGGAATTCTGATCGGCGAAGGGGGCCTTTGCCCGCCACCGGTCGAAATCATCCAGAGCGAGATGCGACCGCAGAGCCCGTAACGAGACGAGCCGATAGCTACTGGCGCAGGGCACTGCCGATGAGATTTGGCCACTGCAGCAACTGTTGAACGCCGGGCTCAACTCCCGGCCAGGTTCGCAGCGTCCGCAGGGCACGAAGCCGCGGCAACGCCGAGCCACGCCCCACCTGCTGCCGAATGCGTGTCACGCGGCCAGCACCCTGGCTACCTTTGGCCAGCCCAACCACCTGATCGGGCGAAACGCGGTATTCGATCACGCAGCTTCGATCAACACTCAGGGATCCCAGGGCAATTGCAGCCAAGCTCCACCACCGATCATGGAGCCAGCCGGCCGGCACATGCAGTGAGGGGAAGGCACTCGGTCGGATCATGCTGGCGCCACCAGTGGCCACCGAGTGGCGCATTGCGTAACGCAACTGCTCAACTGATGACCAACTCTGGAAATCAGCTGACACGGGAAAGCCATCACGAAGGCTCAACCCATTCCTGACACCGGATCTGTCCACCAGCCATCCGTCGCTGGCCACCATGGCACGGTTGTGCATCATCGCTTCCTGCGCCTCCAGGCGGTTGTGCAGCCACCGATCGTCCTGGTCCCCGAGGGCAACAAGATCGGCGCCCTGCGCGACCGCTGCATGGACGGCTGTGGTGAAGTTGGTTGCAATTCGCTCATGCGTGGCGAGTCTCTGAACAGATTCGTCTGCGGTGAGCAGGGTGATTGTGTCGGTGTAGCGCTCGTGCAGCATCTCAACCGTGCCGTCCGTTGAGTGATCGTCAACCACGACAATCACATCTGGTGGGCGAGACTGCCCAAGGATGGACTCAACGCACTCGAGCACCCACGGTTGACCGTTATGGGTGACGACCGCTGCCGCAAGACGACTCACGACTGGAACCGGCGTTCAACCAGCCGATGGATCACGTCCTCGTAGTCATCGGTGACGGCATCCCACTGATAGGCGCTCAAGATGCGATCACGGGATGCCTGACGGAGCGCTTGGAGTTCGATCTTCCTCCCTGGATCGTCAAGGCTGTCGAAACAGGCGGTGAGGTCATCTGCGTTCGACCAGAACAGCGCACGACCAGCAGTGACCTCGCGGTTGAACTCCACGTCGAAGGCCAGCACTGCGGTGCCCGCTCCCATCGCGCGTAACAGTGAAGGATTGGTGCCACCCACGGAATGTCCATGCACGTAGGTCATCGCGTGCGCATAGAGCTGGTCAAGCAACTCCTGGTCGTAGATCGCGCCTAGAAGTCGAATGCGCGAGTCACCTCGCGCCGCCTGCTGCACCGCATCGATGTACCACTGGCTGTACGGCGCACTGCCCACAACGACGAGAGGCCGACTCTGCGTGCTGGCACGGTAGCCGCTGACAGCCTCCAGTACATGGTTCTCCGGCTCGAACCGTGCGACCACGAGGTGGTATTCCCCCGGCTGAAGATCCACCTCGGCCAACCGATCGGCCGGTGGAGTGATGACCGGAGCGCCGTATGCGATGACAACGCAGCTACGGCCAAAGTTGCGTTGCACGTGATCGGCGATGGCCTGTGAATCGGCGATCACGATCTGCCCATGTCGGATTGCTGATCGCTCAGCCCACTGGTAATAGCGGGCACCCATGCCACGCCACTTGGCGCGACGGGACTCCAGGCCATCCAGGTGAATTGCCGTTGGGATGCGCGCACCGCGCAGAGCCGGCAGCAGTGGCGCATTGCCCGCGTTGAGGAGCAGCACCGCATCGGGGCGGCGGCGAACAATCGAATGGGCAACACTCACCGTCGTATGCGACAGGGTTTCAGCCATGCGGTGTCGCACAGCCGGCGCATTGACCAGTTGCATGCCGAGGTACTCGGTCTGTTGTTGACCTGGATTTCGGCAGTACACGGTGATCTGGTAGCCGCGCTCTGCGAGTCGACGTCCGATCTCCTCAACGGCAGTTTCGAATCCCCCGTACTGGGCCGGCACGCCGCGCGTACCCATGAGGGCCACCTTCACCACCCAACCGTAACTGCCTGAGCACGTTAGGTCGGCATGGGTGCGACTCAACGCGGGGCCAGAGAAATCCCCGGAATGGCCTCGTTCGTCACCGTCATGCTCGGTCCCTTTTTGATCGCGCCCGCCCACCAGGCCAGTGCCATCTGCGACAGGGCGTATTCCTCCTTGCCTAGGCGATACGACTCTTCACTCGTTCCTGACTGGTACATCCGGCCATCGTTGAAGCGCAGTTGCAGGGCTCGCGCATCGCGCGCGTGGGCGGCTAGGAATTCCCCTGCCTTGGCATCTGCCGCGGCATAGATATTTGCGAACCCGTCCACGCCGGTGAACGTGGCCGGCCTACGTACGCCCCAGCCCACACCCATCGGGTAGTAGATGACGCCAAGTGGCTTGTAGACCGTGCCACCGGGCGCCGCATAGGGCGGGGAGGGAAACTGCACGACGGCCAAAGCTCGGTAGACGATGTCGGCATTGAGGAACAGTGCCGCCGGCACGACCTGACGACCCGATCGAAGCAGACTCGCTGCCCACCAGAGGTGCTGCACGTTCTGCGTGTAGTCCGGGTTGACGATGCCGTGATTGGTGACCGTGCCGTCTTCATTGGCGTTGGTCCCTGGCAGTGACTTGCCGAGGGTCACACCGTTGACCACCGCCGTGGATCGCAAGTCCGACGGTCGAGCAAATGCGGCGATGGCGATGGATGCAAGCGAAGCGCGCCACTGACCAGCGCGTGGATCATCGGGCATCATCGCCAGCGCCAGTGCCGGTGCGAGCAGGTTCCAGGAATTTTCGTCGGCGCGGGAATCCCCTGGGGTCCCCTCCTTGCCCACCCGGTCACGGAAGTACAGCGGTCCGCGCTTGACGACCGCATCCGCTTCCGCCGCAACCATCGATGCGACAAGTGCACGCTCACCTGGCGTGAGATCAGCCCATAACATCCACGCCGCCTGCCCGGTGACCGTTGCCCAGAGCGCCGATTGAAACGAGTTGCCCCAGCCTCCCGGGGTATTCGCACCGTGTTGGCAGGCGATCGAACGCACGTGCCAGCGTGCATAGTCCACGAGTTGAGATCGGCTGATGCCGTTGACCCGGTTCCAGTCACTGGTTGTCGCGATGATCGCAGCCGCCTGAGCCGCGTTTGCTGGTCGTCGGATTGATTCCTCGACAGTCTTGGCGGTGGCCAGGGAGTCGTAGTACGGCATGGTCACTCGATTACGTAGCCGCGTGAGCAGATCGTTCGTCATGACATAGCGCACGCCGTCCTGCACTGTTGCCCGCACCTCGCGCATTCCCGGAATGCCGATGGCCCCACGGACGCGTTGCGGCTGCTGCACCTGCACCGCCAGCGCAGCGCCACGGTCCAGCGCCTGCACGGTTGCCGTCGGGCAGGAACCACGTGGTGTTGGCACGGAGCCGACCAGTGGGCTGAATCCGCTGCTGACAACGAAGCCCACTTCGGTAGTCCGCTGCACATTACGTAGACCGGAACTGAGCATCCAGCGCGAAGCACCACGAATGAATCCGGGATCTGTTCGCCCGTTGCCATCCCAGTCACCTACAACCGGTAGGTCCTTACGGGTACCAAGTGAGAACGTCAACAGGGCCGCGTCAGTCCCACTGATGCGCTGCACCTGCACGCCGGGCCCGGCGTAGCGGACCTTGTCGCCGGTAACGCGAAATACGCGCAGGATCCATGTACCACCGCGCCAAACACCTGCGTCGTCCTGCCCGTCACCGTCCCAGTCACCAACGACGGGAAGATCACCAACATCACCGAAAGTTTCAGACCGGGTACCCCCGCCGCTGAGTTTCCATGACCATTGACCGGACCGAAAGGTGCCCAGATCAAGTCGTGCGTCACCATCCACATCGCCGGTGACTGGGAGTTCACCGGCCTTGCCAAAGGTTGCCAAACTCTGCCATTCCTGCGCACCAACAGTGGCATTGGTGACGAACCATCGGCCGTCCTCATACCGACCAGGGGTTGCCAGGCCATCACCATTCCAATCGGCCAGCAACGGCGTACCGGCGGCCGCTGGCAACGTGACAACCGTGCGCGCCAGTGGCATTCGCTCGCCATTACCAAGGACCCAGGTGCCACTGGCAACACTCGCAGCCGCCGGGATCCCGATCGCATGGTCACGCGCGCTCAGGGCCTTCGGAACATCTGGAGGTGTGGGCAGCTGCGGTGCAGGGCTGATCGGTGCTGCTGCGGCCTCACTACCCGTTAGTGCACTGCCCATCAGTGCGCCACCCAGGGCAATGCTGACCATGAGGACAAGGGTGGAAGTCAGGCGCCGCAGGAGGTCCTTGCTCAACGCCCAGGGCACATGCGATTGTTACACGCGCGAGCAGGCACTCGCGTACGGCAGTAGTTTCCGCACTTTCGGTCGTTGAAGGGCAGGTCATGGCTAGCCAAGGCAATTCCCAGACACCGCTGCGCAGTAGTTCGTGGTTCGCCGCCGAGGGACGGGCCGGTGTTATCCATCGTTCACACATGCATAACCAGGGGTTTGCCAATGACGTTATGGACGGTCGCCCAGTCATCGGCATAGCGACGACCTGGTCTGAACTCACCCCCTGCAACGCACATCTCGATCGAATTGCCGAATCGGTAAAGCGAGGTGTCTGGGAGGCCGGTGGTCTTCCGCTGGTGTTTCCGGCAATGAGCTTGGGCGAGACACTCATGCGTCCGACCACGATGCTCTACCGCAACCTGCTGGCCATGGAGGCCGAGGAACTCATCCGGGCGAATCCGCTGGACGGCGTGGTCCTGCTGTCCGGCTGCGACAAAACGACCCCGGGTCTGTTGATGGGTGCCGCGAGCGTGGATCTTCCCACCCTGATGGTTACCGGTGGGCCGATGCTCAACGGGAAATTCCGTGGCCGTGATGTCGGTTCGGGGACTGATATCTGGCGCATGACGGAGCAACAACGATCCGGTGAGATCACCGCCGCAGACCTTGCCGAGGCAGAGATTTGCATGGCCCGCAGCAACGGCCATTGCATGACCATGGGCACCGCATCAACCATGGCGTGCGTGGTCGAGGCCCTGGGGATGACACTGCCTGGGACCGCCGCGTATCCGGCCGTTGACGCACGTCGCTTCGCACTCGCCCAAATGGCCGGACGCCGCATCGTGGCAATGGTCAGTGAGCAACTGCGGATTTCGCAGGTGATCACACGTGAGTCCCTAGAGAACGCGATCATGGTGAATGCCGCGATTGGCGGCTCGACCAATGCCATCGTTCATCTGCTAGCTATCGCTGGCCGCCTCGGTCTGCCGTTGGAACTCGAAGATTTCGATGCGATTGGGTCGCGTATTCCGCTCTTGGTCAATCTGCAGCCGTCAGGGGAATACCTCATGGAGGAATTCGCCTATGCAGGTGGACTACCCGCCGTGCTCGCGGAACTTCGGCCGTTCTTGAACAACGACGCCATGACCGTCTCGGGGCTCTCCATCGGCGACAACGTTGCCAACGCCCCCTGCCACGACCGGCGAGTGGTGAAGACCTTGGACGAACCAGTGATGCCCGCGGGCAGCGGCACCGCAGTTCTCTTTGGCAGTTTGGCGCCCAATGGCGCCGTCATCAAGATCTCGGCTGCCTCCCCAGACCTGCTTCGCCACCGTGGACCGGCATTGGTGTTCGACACGAACGAGGCGTATCACGCAGCCAAGGACGATCCGAACCTGCCAGTAACCGCACAGACGGTGCTGGTCATCCGCAACTGCGGTCCGCGCGGCTACCCGGGCTTTCCTGAGGTGGGCAATGCACCAATGCCCGCCAAGCTCCTCAACGCCGGCATCACTGACATGGTGCGTATTTCGGATGCCCGGATGAGTGGCACCGCGTACGGCACCTGCGTGCTCCACGTCGCACCCGAAGCCGCGGCTGGTGGTCCGCTGGCGTTGGTGCGTACCGGTGATCTCATCGAATTGGACGTACCTGGTCGGCGGCTGGAACTCCTCGTCGACGAGGCTGAGCTGACGCAGCGGCGCGCAGCAATGACTCCCGAAGCGACACGCTTTGAGCGCGGTTGGATCCGGCTGTATGTGGATCACGTACAGGGCGCCGATCAAGGCGCCGATTTGGACTTCCTGCGTGGCGCTAGCGGCCCTGGGGTCGGCCGCGACTCGCACTAACCGCTAGCACTCGAGGGTCCTTGTGTGCTAACCCGACTTGCCGCAGGCTATGGGGGTGATCGAGGTGTCGGCGTTTCATCATCGTGATCGTTCACTGGCCGGATTCGTCCTTTCCGGCCGCTGGCCGGCGACCACCCGGGAATGGACGCAGTTTCTGGC